>JAMCWJ010000113.1 GCA_023475105.1 Nitrospirota bacterium | reverse complement strand
TTTCGAAAAATTCCTCTCCGATGAAGACGGCCACGTAAGGGCCCTCGCGGCGACGGGCCTTGCGAGCATGCACGAGGTACGGGCAGTGCCGGTCATAAAGGGTCTCCTTTCCGACCCTTACGAAGATGT
This sequence comes from Nitrospirota bacterium, assembly GCA_023475105.1. Lineage (GTDB taxonomy): Bacteria > Nitrospirota > Thermodesulfovibrionia > Thermodesulfovibrionales > UBA9159 > JAMCWJ01. The sequence goes on along the minus strand of JAMCWJ010000113.1, from coordinate 16,208 downwards.
GCAAGAGGCGGCTGTGGCCGCCCTCAGCGCTCTCCGGGAGGGCGTCGAGGTTCGGGAGTTCATGGACCGCCTGAAAGACAAGAACCCCACGCTGAGGAGGAATGCCGCCCTGCTTCTCGGCTCAATCGAGGCGGATGAGAGCGTGGGGGCCCTTGGTTTCGCCCTGAAGGACGAAGACGTAACGGTGAGGCAGGCAGTGGTCCGGGCACTATCGGCCCTGAAGAGCGAAGAGGCGGTCAAACATCTTATCTTCGCCCTCACGGACGAGGACCCTCATATACGGGCTTCGGCCGCCCTGAGCCTCGGGTCGGTCGGAGGGCAGAAGGCGCGAGAGCCTCTTGGTCTCCTTCTCGGGGATGCCGACGACACCGTGAGGGTATCGGCCGTCAGGGCACTGGGGATGGCCGGGGGGGAAGATGCCGTGGCGCGTCTCATCGCCCTGCTCGCGGACCACAACGGCTTTGTGGTGGCGACGGCGATGGAATCCCTCGGCATGCTTGGCGGCGCTGAAGCGAAGGAAGCGTTGATCGGGATGCTCGGTTCCGATGACCGGGAGATACGACGGACCGCGGTCATCTCCCTTTCCGTCTTTGCAGGGGTTGAGGAGAAAGTGCTTCCCCTGCTGCGGGACCCCGACTGGGCTGTGAGGGCTGCGGCGGTCGAGGCGCTCGGCAAGCTGGCCCGCGAGGCCGCGAGCAATGAAATAGAGAAACTCTTCGACGAGGAAGAAGACCCTGCGGTGAGAAAGGCGATAGAGGAGTTTCTCGATGTTCGCTAAAGAAGAGGTCGTTTCGCTCAGCGAAGGCGATTTCAGGCTCCTCAGGGATCTGATACGGGATCACTGCGGCATTTTTTTCGATGACGGCTCGCGGTTTCTCCTCGAGAGAAGGCTGTCGCGAAGGCTGAAACTGTACCATCTCAGCGACTTCAGGGACTACTACAGGCTTCTCCTCTATGACAGGAGAAAGGACGAAGAGCTGACCGCTGCGATAGACATCCTCACCGTGAACGAAACGTTTTTTTTCAGAGAACAGAACCAGCTGAAGGCCTTCAGTGAAGAGATCCTCCCCGAACTCCGCGAGACGAACAAGGAGAAGAGAAGGATACGGATATGGTCTGCAGGGTGCTCTTCGGGTGAAGAACCGTACACGATCGCGATGCTGATCCTCGAATACGGCGGCCTCCGCGGATGGGATGTCGAGATCCTCGGGAGCGATATCAATCAGCGGGTCCTCACCGCGGCGCGGCGCGGCGTTTACAGGAAGAACTCCTTCAGGTCGGCGGAGACGCATTTGATCGGCAAGTATTTCAGGGAAGAGGGCGGGGCGTTTACGATTTCGGAGGAGGTGAAACGGCTCGTCAGTTTCAGCTGTTTGAACCTCCTCGATCCCTTTAAGGTGAGGTTTATGGGGCAAATGGATGCTATCTTCTGCAGGAATGTGATGATATACTTTGATCATGTGACAAGGAAGAAGGTCGTGGACAATTTCTACGCTAATCTTGTCGAAGGGGGATACCTGCTGCTCGGGCATGCGGAGTCCCTCATGAATCTCTCGACCTCCTTCGCCCTGAGACATCTCAAGAACGACATGGTTTACCAAAAACCGGTGGATAAGGCGGTATACAGCAAGTGCTGAAGAAGATACGGGTGCTTATCGTCGATGATTCCGCCTACAGCAGGCAAACGATCAAGGGAATGCTCGAAACGGACAGGGACATCGAGGTTGCGGGTGTCGCCTCCAACGGCGTCGAGGCGATGGCCAAGACGCTCAAGCTGAAGCCGGACATCATTACCCTGGATTTTGAGATGCCCGAGATGGACGGGTTCAGTTTCCTCCGGTGGGTGATGAAAGAGAGGCCGACTCCTGTGATGATGATTACCTCCTACTCGGATTCCGCCACGGTCTTCAAGGCACTGGAACTCGGCGCAGTCGATTTCATTGCAAAGCCTTCGCGCAGGGCGTCGATGGAGCTCAACAGCATACAGGATGACCTTCTCGTGAAAATAAAGGGGATAAAAGACCTGAGGATCGAGAAGCTCGGCATATCGAGGGACCTCATACTGAAGACGCCCGGAGAAACGGAAAGAGACGCGCCCCCACTGGAGAATACCGCGGGGACGCAGGACATGAGGGTCGTGGCGATAGGCGCCTCCACAGGAGGGCCTACGGCCCTGCAGGTTGTCCTCACATGGCTTCCGCCGCAGCTGCCCGCTGCAGTCCTTATCAGCCAGCATATGCCGAAAGGCTTCACCAGGGCCTTTTCCGACAGGCTTGCAAAGCTTTCGCGGGTCCGGGTAAGGGAGGCCGCGGAGGGGGATCTCCTGGAGTGCGGAAAGGCCCTCGTCTGCCCCGGCGGCTATCACATGACGGTGAGGAATAAAGGCGGCGCTCCCTGCGTGGAGCTGAAGGCGGCGACGGGAAGGGACAAGTACGTCCCTTCCGTGGACCTGATGCTGTCGTCCGTGTCCGAATGTTTCGGGCCCGCGGCGACGGGGATAATCCTGACGGGAATGGGGAACGACGGGAAGAAAGGCATAGTGGAAATTAAGGGGAAAGGCGGGTATACTATAGCTGAGGCGGAAGCCAGCGCCGTGATTTTCGGTATGCCCAATGAAGCGATTAAGACGGGGGCAATCGATAGGGTCTTACCCCTTCACGAGATAGCGAATGAAATAATAATGACCGTAACCGCGAAAAGGGACAAGCGATGGAAAACGAACAGGGCGTAACGCGAAAAATGGACGATTTCCTCGAGATATTCAGGAAGGGCGAAGAATTTACGAAAGACCTTCTGAAGGAGAACGAGAAGTTACGGTTCAGGATCGCGCAGCTGGAGGAGGAAGCAAGGAAATCTGCAGGCGAGGAAAAGATACGGACGTACGAAGAACGGATCAGTCAATTGCAGGAGGAAGTGAACGCCCTGACCGAGAGGTTCCGCAAGGTGACGGAAGAGAACAAAGACTTCGCCTCGAAATATGTAGAGGTGGAGGAGATCAACAACGCGCTTGCGAATCTCTATGTCGCAAGCTATCAGCTCCATTCCACGCTCGACTTCGACGAAGTGCTGAGGATCATTATCGAGATCGTGATCAACCTGATCGGGGCGGAGGTCTTCGCCGTACTCCTCATGGACGAAAAGACGAACGATATTGTTCCCGTTTCATCCGAGGGAGTGGCCCTCGAGATGGTCCCGAAGGCCCGGATCGGCGAGGGAATCATCGGCTCCGTCGCCAGAGAGGGGGAGAGTTATTTCGCTGCGGACATCAGCGGCGTGGGGGATGTTGCGCGGGGAGAGCCGATCGTTTGTATACCCCTGAAGATAAAAGAGCATGTGATCGGCGCCATCGCGATATTCTCCCTGCTTACACAGAAGGAGGGGTTCACGAACGTCGACTATGAACTTTTCAATCTCCTTGCCGGACATGCGGCGACGGCGATCTTTTCCGCGAAACTCTACACCCAGTCGGAAAGGAAGCTGACTACGATACAGAGTTTTCTTGAGCTTCTCAAAGAGAAGCCGAGGAAATAGGAGGTGTGATGCCGAGCATCCTGGTGGTAGAAGATTCACCGACGATGAGACAGCTCATCACTTTTGCTATGAAGAGAATCGCCAACGCAAGAGTCATCGAGGCCACGGACGGTGTCGATGCGCTGAAAAAATTGTCGTCGGAAAAGGTCGACCTTATCCTCGCGGACATCAATATGCCTGTCATGGACGGGTTGAAGCTCGTGAGCCTTGTCAAGAACAACCAGTCCTACAAGGATATCCCGGTCATCATCGTTACCACCGAGGGCGCGAAGGAGGACAAAGACAGGGCCATGGCGATAGGCGCCGACGCGTACCTTGCGAAGCCGATCCAGACCCAGGAGCTGATTAGGCTGGTGAACTCCTTTATCGGTTCCTAGGAGCAGCCGGCCTTCAGCTGCCCGCATGCAGCCCGTATATCCCGCCCCTTGCTTTTGCGTATCAGCGCGGTGAGATTGCGCTCTAAGAGAATCTGCTGAAACCTCCCAATCCTCTCATCGGAAGGGCGCGTGAATCCGGACCCCTCGTGTTCGTTGAAGGGTATCAGGTTCACCTTGGAGGGGATTCCCCTGAGGAGCTTCGCAAGCCTCTTTGCGTCCTCCTCCGTATCGTTGATCCCCTCGAGCATCACATACTCGAAGGTGATCCGCCTCCCGGGCTCCAGCGGGAAGCGTCTGCATGCATCGAGGAGGGTCCCCAGGGGATACTTCCTGTTCACCGGCATGATCCTGTCCCTCACTTCGTCGGTCGTTGCATTGAGCGACACAGCCAGGTTTACGCGCGGGGCCGTACGGGCGAGTTCGAGGATCTTCGGAACGATGCCGGAGGTCGAGAGGGTAATCCTCCTTTTCGAAATCTTCATGAGCTCCGTCATCCTCCCGAGCGCATCCGTCACTTCACCGAAATTATCGAGCGGCTCTCCCATGCCCATGAAGACGATATTGGTTATCTTTTGAGGGTCCATAAGTCTGCTCACCGAAATCACCTGGTCTACAATCTCATGGGCCTTCAGGTTTCTTTTCCGTTTCAACTTTCCGGTGAGACAGAAACGGCACTTCATCGCACATCCCGTCTGGGAAGATATGCAGAGAGTCAAACGGCTGTGATCGGGTATGAGGACGCTCTCGATGCTCTCCCCGTCCTCGAGTCCGAAGAGGAATTTCACGGTACCGTCCTCTGAGCGCTCTCTCCTGAGCAGTTCAAGGCTGCTTATGTATGCCTTCCCGGAGAGGTCTTGCCTCAGGCCTTTCGAAAGCTCGGTGATCTCATCGATCGAACGGACCCGCTTTTCGTATATCCAGTGCAGGAGTTGTCTTGCACGGAATTCAGGAAGTCCCGTTTCCCGGACGAACGATTCAAGCCCCGGCTGGGACAAGGCTTTAAGGTCTGTTTTTTGCATGGAACGAATTCTCCGGGCTCCGTCAGGGTGATCCGTTCCCCTTTCCCTTCTATGTCCCCATCTCCCAGCTCTTCAGGTATTTCTTCTGCTCGGGAGTGAGGGTATCGATCTTTCGATCCATCGCTTTCAGTTTCAGACGGGCGATCTCCCTGTCGATCTTCTCGGGAACACTGTAGACTTTCTTCTCGAGTTTTTTCGCGTTCCTTACCATGAACTCGGCGCAGAGCGCCTGGTTTGCGAAGCTCATGTCCATCACTGCGGATGGATGTCCTTCGGCGGCGGCAAGGTTGACGAGCCTTCCCTCTCCGAGCAGATAGATCCTCCTGCCGCTCTTCAGGGTGAACTCTTCGACGAAATCCCTGATCACCCTCCTTGCCTTCGAGAGCCTCCTCAGGCCCGGGATATCGATTTCGACATTGAAGTGGCCCGTATTGCAGACGATTGCGCCGTCTTTCATCTGCCGGAAACAATCCGAAGAGATAACATTGATGTCACCGGTGGCGGTGACGAAGATGTCCCCTATCTTCGCCGCGTCGCGGACGGGCATCACCTCGTAACCGTCCATCGTCGCCTCCAGGGCCTTCAACGGATCGACCTCCGTCACGATGACGCGGGCGCCGAGCCCCCTTGCCCTCATGGCAACGCCCCTGCCGCACCAGCCGTATCCGCTCACCACAAAAGCCGAACCCGCGATCAGCCTGTTTGTGGCCCTGACTATCCCGTCGAGGGTGCTCTGCCCGGTCCCGTAACGGTTGTCGAAGAGGTGTTTGGTATAGGCGTCGTTCACCGCGATAATGGGGTACCGGAGGGCGCCGTCATCGGCCATCGCCTTCAGTCGTATCACCCCTGTGGTTGTCTCTTCCGTCCCTCCTATGACCCCCTTCAGCAGCGGCCCGCCCTCTTTGTGGAGTGTCGAGACGACATCCGCGCCGTCGTCCATCGTGACCTGGGGTCTGAGGGCCAGGGCGTCCCGTATATGTCTGTAGTACGTCTTTGTGTCTTCCCCTTTGATTGCGAAGACCGATATGCCCGAATTCTTCACCAGTGACGCTGCGGCATCGTCCTGCGTGCTGAGCGGATTGGACGCGCAGAGGGTGATCTCGGCGCCTCCTGCCTTAAGGGTTTCCATGAGGCTCGCAGTCTCAGTCGTCACATGGAGACAGGCCGTCACCCTTATACCCTTGAGGGGCCGTTCCCTGCCGAACCTTTCGGCAATGCTCTTTAAAACGGGCATCTCCTGCGCAGCCCACTCTATACGCAGCTTGCCTTTTCTTGCGAGGGTTATGTCCTTCACATCATGTTTTACCAATTTTCCTCCTCTTTGCGGTCCTCAGTGCGAGCACGTTGCAGACGATGTTTTTCCCCGACGTTGTCTCTTCCGGGGCCGAACGTTGAACCTTAAACCTTAAACCTTGAACGTTGAACTTCTATAGCCCGGCTTCTCTCTTGAGCGTCTTCGCCTTGTCGGTCTTTTCCCAGGTAAAATCGTCATCATCCCGCCCGAAGTGGCCGTACGCCGCGGTCTTTCTGTAGATCGGCCTGCGGAGGTCCAGCGCATCGATGATCCCTTTCGGCGACAGCGGGAAGTTCTTCTTGATCAACTTCACGATCGTTTCCTGGGGCGCCTTTCCCGTTCCGTAGGTGTCGACGAGGATCGAAACGGGTTCGGGCACGCCGATGGCGTACGCGATCTGCACTTCGGCGCGGTCTGCGATCCCGGCTGCAACGAGGTTCTTTGCGATATAGCGGGACATGTAGGCGCCGGAGCGGTCGACTTTCGTAGGGTCCTTGCCTGAGAAGCAGCCGCCACCGTGGCTCCCCACCCCGCCGTAACTGTCCACAATGATCTTTCTTCCGGTAAGCCCGGTGTCTCCCATGGGGCCGCCGACGACGAAACGGCCGGTCGGGTTTATATAGTATTTGATCGTCTCCTCGTCAAAAAGCTCCTGCGGCAGCACCGGCTTTACGACCTTCTCTATGATGTCTTCCTTCATCTCTTTCATCACGACGTCGGGGCTGTGCTGTGTCGACACCACGATGGTGTCGATCCTGTGCGGCACGCCGTCCCTGTACTCGATCGTCACCTGCGTCTTTCCGTCTGGCCTCAGATAGCCCAGGATGTCCTTTTTCCTCACCTCGGTGAGTCTCATCGCCAGTTTGTGGGCGAGCATGATCGGCATAGGCATCATTTCCGGCGTTTCGTTGCAGGCAAAGCCGAACATCAAGCCCTGGTCGCCCGCCCCGCCGGGGTCCACCCCCATCGCGATATCAGAAGACTGTTCGTGTATTGCGGTTATCACGGCGCAGGTTTCATAATCGAATCCGTACTTTGCCCTCGTATACCCGATATCGCGTATCGTCTCCCTTACGATGGAAGGGATCTCGACGTAGGTGTTTGTGGTGATCTCGCCAGCGACGAATGCGAGTCCCGTCGTCACGAGGGTCTCGCACGCCACCCTCGCAGCGGGGTCCTTTGCAATGATCGCATCGAGTATCGAGTCGGAAATCTGGTCGGCTATTTTATCGGGATGTCCCTCTGTAACGGACTCGGATGTGAAATAATAGTCCTTTCTCGACATGGTTTTACCTCCTGAAATGGAATCATATATTTTAATATCTTTTTACCGAAAAAGAAAGCAAAAAGAGGGCATAAGGAAGTTCTCCGGGTCTGCCGGCGGCCGAAGGGGATATTAGGACGAGCTCTTTATCGTCTTCAGGAACCTGACCGCCACCCTCCTGTGCCTGGGGCCGTCGAATTCGCAGAAGTAGATCGCCTGCCAAGTACCGAGCAGGAGTTTCCCCTCCTCGATGAAGACGACTTGCGAGACCCCGACGAGCGTCGACTTTATATGAGCGTCGGCGTTTCCTTCCCGGTGGTAGTAGTCGGCCTCAAGGGGCACGAGCTTTGTCAGCGCGGTCTGGATGTCGCGTTGGACTGAGGTGTCAGCGCCCTCATTGATCGTGATGCCCGCGGTAGTATGAGGGACGTAGATCGAGCATATTCCGCCGGTGATTCCCTCCTCTCTCACCAGTTCCTGGATCTTGTCCGTGATATCGATAAACTCATTCCGGGTCCTGCTTTTTACGTTTATGTATTTGACCATTTAGTCCTCCGCAAATATCCGATCGTAGAAGGAATGTCCGACCTCGAACTCGATACGCAGCGAAACCAGCCTTTCACCGAGGTCGAAATCCTTCAATCTCATTATATCCTTTTCGGTGGTAACAATCCAGTCGACATGCTCCCTCTCGGCTGCCTTTCGAATCCGCGCTATGTCCCCGCTGCCGTACTCGTGATGGTCCCTGAAGGCCTGGAATTCCTTCACGTCTGCGCGGACCCGCTCGAGCGTGTCTTTGAAGGAAGCGGGGTTGCCCAGGCCGCAAAAGCCGAGCACCGGTCTGCCGTCAAGGGCATCAAGGGGTATTTCCCTTCCCGAAACGGTCGTGAGACATACGGGAGAATGCCGTGCGATGTACAGGGCGACTTCGGGGTTATAGCCCTTGATTTTCTCGACAAGCCCGCCGGACGGGCCGTTCCCGATCTGCTCAGTACCCTGCTGTGCCTTCGTTATGACGATCACGTCGGCCCTCCGCATCCCGGATACGGGCTCCCTGAGTCTTCCCCACGGAAGCAGCCTGCTGTTCCCAAAGGGGCACGTGCTGTCGATCAGAAGGATGTCCCTCTGCCGGTAAAGCTTCCAGTGCTGAAAACCGTCGTCGAGGATGAACACGAGGCGGGACCGGTCTGAGGGGAGAGGCGAGAGCTCGCGCAGCGCAAACATGCCGGCCTCGTACCTGTCGGCGCCTTTCACCACGGGAACGCCTTTCAATCGTCCGGCCATCAGCGCGGCCTCGTCTCCCGCCTCCTCTGCTCCGAGAAGCGCACCATTGCCCCTGCCGACGAAACACGGTCCTCTCGCGCTTCCCTTGTATCCCCGGGTGAGGATGCAGGGATGATACCCTCTGTTCTTTCCTTCCTCCGCGATCGCGATCACCGCGGGTGTCTTTCCTGTCCCTCCGACCGTCAGATTTCCGACGCTTATCACCTTGCAGGGAAGTCTCTTCCGGTGTTTCAGGCCGTAGGATTTCTTCAGCAGGTATCCGATGTAGTACGGAAACTCCAAGGGGTTCATGAATGAAAATCCTATCAAAAGGGAGGAGAAAGTGCAAGAGAGATATCTTTTCACTGCCTGCGAACCTGTGGTATTTTAGTGGCATGTGGAGCGTGAGGATGAGAGCGTCGAAGACCGGAGTGCGCAGGGTGGGGAGTAGGAACTCAGGAATCGATGAGACCCATATCTCGGGAGCGGAGGGGCTCTATGAGTCCTCGGAAGTGGAAAAGATCGTCAAAGATTATGTCCGCAGAGCAATGGAGCATCCGAAGGGGAAACCTGACAAGGTGGTGATCACTGTGGAGGAGATAAAGCAAAGGCCGGTGCGAGTCCCTCTTTTGCCGGTATCCTCACGCCACTGCAGTTCTCCGGGCGAGGCACAGAAGGCCATAGGGGAACTGTTGACGGACCTCGGGATTTCGGAAAGAGCGATCCGGAGCGGCTTCGCGATCGTGAGGAGGAACCCTGTCATGCACGGCGCGGCGCTGGTACTTTCCGGCTCGGCCCTCCGTGCGGAACCGGACGCAGCAAGGGGGGTAAGGGTCTCCCGGCTGGGCATAGGAAAGGCGTCTCGAAAGAGCCTCTTCGGCAGGCTTGCCCGGAGAGGCATCAATACCACCACGGTAAGAGAGGCGCTCATCCTTGCCTCGAAGGTGGCCTCATGCCGGGACATGGTTGCGGAACTCTGCATATCCGACGACCCCGACTACACCACAGGTTATGTCGCGTCAAAGGAATTGGGTTATGTCCGTATAACGAATATAAAGCGCGAGGGCAGCCTGAATGGCGGGAGGGTCTTCTTTATCGAAGAGAGATCCGACATCGGGAGAATCGTTGAGTATCTCGAAAGAACGCCGGTATTGGTGGAAACATGAATCGGGGGTTATTGCAATTCGGTGTAATTCGGGGTCAGCCCTTGACTTTTGACAATACTTATCGCACATGATCCCTCCGCCTTTTGTCCTATCTCACTATTGGGCGCTTTAGTTTGTTGTTTGGCTGGTCTACAAACATATATTGACGGCTCTTTCGTGCTCTATTGTCAGCAGTATTGCCATTCGGCAGTATGGCTACCACGTCACCCCCTGTCAAGAGTCAAGGGCTGACCCCATCCGGCTCTCTTTGCCAGTTATATGCGCTCTCGCGCTTGAATATGGATACTGCTCCACCCGCTTCACCATCTTCGCCCGTACAGGATTCTGTTCGATATACCGGACCACCGCCCATAAATACCTATCCTTGTCTACTATGCAGGAATGATACCGACTCTCCCATAACCTGCCCGTTCTGCCGTATGTCCTGTTTATATGCTGTGTGTAACAGAGCGTGAGACCCTGCATCATCTTGCAAAGCGATACGTCATTCTCAGGTCTGCTCAGCAAATGCACATGATTGCTCATAAGACAATAGGCAAGTATCGACGTGCTCCATTTTTCACTATACTTCCTCAGTAACGCCAGGTATATCTCCCTGTCTCCTTCAGCAACAAAGACATCCTCCCGATTATTCCCCCTCTGTACAATGTGGTGAGGAAAACCGACCGCAACTGCGCGCGCTATCCTCCGCATACGAAAGTTTACAGAACTCTTCTTCCCCTGTCAATAAATAGGGATGTGTCCCTAATTACAAGGAGGCAGTGGCTGCCTGATGCGGCACGGGGCCGCTATCGAATCTCAACGAAGCACGGGATTGACACATTATAGATATATAATTTGCTTTTCTTCTCTCAGGATGCACAACTGTCTGAATTACTCCTTCCTTATCCTGAAGAATTTTGATTGCGTAATCATCGAGAGGCATTAAGATGTCATGCTCACACTGGTGACAAACAATTTCTTCATCGTAAATTGCTTTCTGAAGGCGACGCCCTTTCTCGCTTGTAGTTCTATATGTAAGGACTTGTCCTTTAGTTCCAATTTTATTAAAGAAGCCGATAGGGAAGATATGAGCCTTGGCTAGACTTACATTTTCGCGTTTACAGAGTACGCAGTTCATTTATATTTCACATAGAACATTGTTTTTTACGCCGACCATTCAGTTTTGTCGATTATGGAATTAATTTTCGACAGCGTCAATATAATCATTTTCCCGGGGACGGTAATCCCTCGACAACAAAGAATAATTACTCCTGTCTTAATAGGTATGACACCTCCGTCTAATCATGACTTAATTTTATAGTTATTACATTTATGCAGCGCCCTTCGGACGGCCGATCGCCCTCTTTTCCGCGCAGGCTACCGCCGGAGGCTGCGTCCGGCGGTAGCGAATAGACGTGATTTCTCGAGACTTCCCTTACCACCATCCCCCTCGAAGGACAGGGCGACAACCGATGCCGTAGTGTGATAAAAAAGCCTGCCCTTGTAAAGGCCCTTCAAGCTTGCCTTCGAGCAAAATGCTCTTTGGGAACGGAGACAGTCGGCTTTCCGCCTGCGCGGAATGACGAACAGAACGGCTGTGATGAGGGAGGGAATTTTGAGATAAGTTCTACGCTCTCTTCTGCTATGGTTTCCGGCTTCGGATTAGGTATAATGGTTCCGATGAAAGCGCCGTTGGTCCTCATAGCCAATCCCACGGCAAAAAGGGCGTCAGGCCGCAAGATACAGAAGGCAGTGGACCTGCTCCGCTCCGAGGGGCATGAGGTCGAAGTCTTTTCGACCCGGAAGAAGGGCGATGCAGAGGATTTCGCGCGCAGGGCTGCAATGAGCGGAGCCTCTTTCATTATTGCCGCCGGAGGGGACGGCACATTCAACGAGGTGATAAACGGGATCGCGAAGACCGATGTCCGGATGGCGATCCTCCCGATGGGCACGACCAATGTTCTGGCGAAAGAGCTCGGCGTTCCGGAAGACGTCCGTGGCGCGATCAGGGTCGCCCTGACCGGAGAAGTCCATTCGGTCTCCCTCGGCAGTATCGCATTCACCCGGGGCTTATCGCCTGCCGTTCGCTATTTCTGTCTGATGGCAGGGATAGGATTTGACGGCGAGGCTGTCTTCGGCGTGAACGCAACTCTGAAAAGATGTTCGGGCAAGGGCGCCTATGTCATGAGCGGAATAAAGACGCTTATGCGCTATTCCCCTGAACTGCTGACCTTCGTCATCGACGGAAAAAGCGTCACGGGGTATGGCGCAATAATAGGCAAGGCGTCGAAATACGGGGGCAATTTCAGGGTCACTCCCGACGCGAGCCTCATGAGCCCCGACCTCTCCATATGCGTCATGCAGGGCGGGAAGAGGATGGATATCATGAGGTACGCCTTCGGGGTACTGACGGGGAGACATCTCCGGTACAGGGATATCGTCTGCCTGCGGACTGACTCGGTGGCCGTCGAAGGGAGGGCCCGCATCCAGGTCGACGGCGATTATCTCGGCACTACCCCGGCACGCGTCAGCGTCGTTCCCGATTCGCTGAGACTCGTCTTCTGAGGCCATGTGTCACTCCCGCGGATGCGCCTTCTGTCGTGACAAGCCCCTGAAACCCGTTGACACACCGCCGCATTATCTGGGATACTGAAGTGCCATGTCGTCCCTTTTATTCATCGATGACGAAGAAGGAATAACCCTCAGTCTCGGGTCGCTCTTCGAAAAGAGGGGATATGACTTTATCAGCGCGCGCACCGGAAAAGAAGGCCTCGACATCGCCATGAAGGAGTTGCCCGATGTGGTCCTCCTCGACCTCCACCTCCCCGATATCTACGGGATGGCGGTCCTGAAGGAACTAAAGGCGGTCCATCCCGACACGGTCGTGATCGTCATGACGGGATACGGCGAGATTCGCGAGGCGGTCGAGGCGATAAAACTCGGGGCCGAGCACTATTTCCAGAAACCTGTGGACATCGACGAACTGCTCATTGTCGTCGGCAGAAACCTTGCGATCACGAAGCTCAGACAAGAGTGCCTGCTCACCATGAAATCTCCCTACCCTATCATTGGGAGGTCCAGACAGATCCAGGGACTGATTCACATCATCAACCTGATGGCCGAGAATCCCTCGACGACCGTCCTCATAGAAGGGGAGACGGGCACAGGCAAGGAACTCGTAGCGAGGAACATCCATCTGCTCGGAAGGAGGGCTGAAAAGCCTTTCGTGGACCTCAACTGCGCTTCCATCCCCCAAAACGTTTTCGAAAGCGAACTGTGCGGGTATGAGGCCGGTGCCTTTACCGATGCGAAGAGGACGAAACGGGGACTCCTCGAGGTTGCGGACGGGGGCACGCTGTTCCTCGACGAGGTCGCGGAGATGCCCCTTGCGCTTCAACCGAAGCTGCTGAGGATAATCGAGACAAAGACATTCCGGAGGGTCGGGGGCACGAGGGACATCAAGATAGATGTGAGGGTCATTGCGGCGACCAACCGGGACCTCGCGGAATGCGTCGGCAACGGTTCCTTCAGGGACGACCTCTACTACAGATTGAACGTGATGCCGATCCGAATATCTCCTCTGAGGGAAAGGACGGAAGATATCCCGGTGCTCGCCGAATTCTTTCTGGCCGAGAGCGCTGCGGCCATGAGCAAAAAGCCCAAGTCCTTCGACCGGGAGGCCCTGGATGCGCTTTGCACCTATCCCTGGACCGGCAATATCAGAGAACTCCGTAACGTAGTGGAGCGGGCCATGATCCTGTGCCAGGGACAGCTCATCACGCCTCATTTCCTGACGCTGCCGGCCCTCAGGAACGGGGAGGGCCAGGGACCGCGTACCCTGAAGGATGTGGAACAGGCTCATATGAAGAGCGTTCTTTCCTCAGTCGGAAACAACCGGACCAGGGCGGCGAAGATACTCGGGATCTCGCGCTCGACCCTGAATGAGAAAATGAAGCGCCTGAGCTGACCGGTTTCCGTTCGCTCCGGCCTGTTTTCGTACACGCCTGAACTGCAAACCCCACGACCTGATCTCCGATTCTCGACAAAGACCTCTCCGCAAAGCCGGGGAATCCCCTTCAACAGCGTCCGTCCGTGAAATATCACTCTCGGATTTCGCCGTGGCATCTCCCTTGCTTACTTGTCGGGGAAAATACACAAGAAAAATACAGAGGGAGGTAACTGTGAAAAGAATTCTGGTTGTGGATGACGAGCCGTCCATCCTTTTGAGCCTGTCGCATCTCCTCAGCGGCGACCATGCCGTCGTGATCACCTGCGGCAGGATCGAGGAGGCGGAAGAGGCCCTTGACAGGTACAGGTTCGACCTCGTGATCGCCGATATCAGACTGAGCGGGGTATACGGCATAGAGGGCCTCGAACTCCTGAGCTTTGTGAAACGGATAAGCCCCGAGACGAAGGTGATCATCATGACGGCTTACGGATCGGATGAGATGAAGGATGCTGCGTACAAAAGGGGAGCGTATCACTATTATGTGAAACCGATCGATGTGAATGACCTCGCAGGGAAGGTGGAGGAGCTGGGAATTGCGGTCGGCACCCTGCGGCGAAAAGGAGGAAGATAATGCCTGCATTAGGAAAAGTACTGATCGTCGATGACTCCAAACTCATCCACCAGATGTACCGGCTCGTGCTGATGAGATTCGGAGGCTGCAGAATCGTCGATGCGATGAACGGGCTTGAAGCCCTCGAGATCCTCGCAAGGGAAAAGGATTTCGACCTGATACTCCTCGACATCAATATGCCGATCATGAACGGAATTCAGTTCATGGAGAAAATGAGGGAGAACGGCATGCGCTCACATGCTCCCATCATCGTCATCAGCACGGAAGGCGGAGAAGAAGATACCGTGAGGGCGATGAGGCTCGGTGCGCGGGGGTACATCGTAAAGCCCTTCAAGTCCGAGAGCCTGTATGATCTGATCGAGAAGGTCGTCGGGGGGAAGTCTCCCGCGGCGGCCCCGGAAGAAATGCACAACATTTCTTGACCTATGGACTATCCGGAACTCATCAGAGACTACCTCGATGACGCCGGCGGGCATCTCGATATGCTCGACGCTTCGCTGCTTTCCCTTGAAAGGAGCGGGTACAATGCAGATATCATCAGGAACATGCTCGGCTCGCTCCACACCCTCAAAGGCAACTCCGGGATGATGGGCTTCGAGTCCCTGCAGAGATATGTCCACACGGTCGAAGAGTCCCTCAAGGAGGCCCTCGACAAGGGAACGGCATCGGACGATCTGATCGATCGCCTCTTCGGGGCGGTGAACGTGACGAGGAAGGCCCTGCAGGAAATAGAAAAGAATCCGACGGCCCCTCCCGACCTCACCGGAAAGGGGAGCGCTGCCGGCGGCCTTGCGCCGGACGGGCAGAGCGGTCAGGGCAGACAGGAGAACGAGCTTTCCTGGCGTCTCCGCGGAAAGACGGAAACGATCAAGGTCGATTTCACAAGGCTTGACGATCTCCTCAATCTCGCGGGAGAACTCGTGATCCTCAGGACACGATTGAACCGGATAGGGGAGAGGACGAGGGCCGAGATCGCGACGAAGTCGCTCAGGAACGAGTTCAAGGAGTCGCTCGAACTCATGGGAAAGACGATTGCCGGACTTCAGGAAGGGATCATGAGAGTGAGGATGTTGCCTGAGGGCCACGTGTTCCGCAAGTTTCCGAGGATGGCGCGGGACCTTTCGAAGGCCCTCCGGAAAGAGGTGAGGCTCGTGTGCGAGGGGGAAGAGACCGAGGTCGACAAGACCGTCATAGACGCCCTTTGATGAACCGTTGCTCCATATGATCAGAAACGCTATCGATCACGGGATCGAGCACCCTGAGGAAAGAAGGGAGAAGGGCAATGTCCGGAGGGACGGATCGCCCTTTCTGCGGCCCAGGAATCAAACTATGCGGTCATAAGGGTGCAGGATGACGGCAGAGGGATAGACCTCCGGAAGGTAAAGGAGGCTGGCCTCAGGAGGGGAGCAATAACGGCGGAAGACGCCGTGGAGAGAAAGACCCTCCTGTCTCTGATCCTTGCCCCGTGCTTTACGACCAGGGAAGAGGTGACGGATGTCTCGGGCAGGGGGATAGGCCTCGACGTAGTGAGCCGGAATATCGCAAGGCTCAACGGATATATCACCGCGGACAGCAGTCCGGACAAGGGGACGGTGTTCACCATCAAGCTTCCCCTCAGTCTTGCGATAATCCCTGCACTGATGGTCGAGGCGGGGCAGGAGGTGTACGCCATCCCTATGAGAACGATTGACGAGAGCATCAGGGTCAGGGAAGAGGATATTGCCTGAGGGCC
>JAMCWJ010000031.1 GCA_023475105.1 Nitrospirota bacterium | reverse complement strand
TAATACGGTCTCCGTCGTCCTTATATATCGCTCTCCGAGCATTGCCGCGCGCTGTCACGTGATAGACTGCCCCGTCAAACTCTATCCGTAATGGTCTTGCCATACCCTCAGTTTAGCATATTCCCAACCTCTTGCACGGAACAAGACCTGACCCCTTGTTTTCCTCGTAGCTCCCCGGATGTTCCCCACACACGTGGGGATGAACCGTATGGAGCGGAATGAGCAAACGCGTTTGTTCCTGTGAGGACATCGCGGATGTCGAGGCCCGCTGATTTTGCGGATAAGGGGTATAAGGCGCGGGCAAGGGGGCATTAATCTTTGTCTTTATACGTCCTTGCGAGCATCCCCACTATGATCGCGAGGCCGGCGAAGACGAATGTGAGGAACGCGGAGAAATTTCTCCTGATGCGGAGTTCAGCGGAGGTCTTCCGAACGTTCTTCTCGATGCCGTCCAGTCTCTTGGTGAACTCATCGGTACTCTTCTTCACCAGGGATACGTCGACGGTGTGGAAGAGGGCACGGAATTCCGCCTGCGTACTGAACAGGGTTTTCTCCTCATCTCCGACAAATATTCCCTCACCCCTTAATTCATTGAGCTCTTTTCCGATTTCCCCCATCCTTTTCTCGGTGAGAAAGAGCGCCTGTTTCATGGTCTTTGCCCGCTCATAGGAATGGCATCTCGTACAAAGTTGCTCGTTGATGATGTCGATGCTTGCCCTCTGGATGCCATGAGAGCCGTGACAGGTGACGCAGTTCGGTCCCTTCCTCGTGGCCTTGAGGGCCCTGCCATGGCCGCTTTCAAGATAGTTCTTCATGATGCCGATATGGCACTTGCCGCAGAACTCAGGGACGTCTTCATAGTTCGGTTTCCCCACAAAGCCTCTCACGTGGGACATGGCCATGGACGGATCTTTAGGGTCACCGCCGTGGCAGTCATGACATGACACTTCGTTGAGAGCATGCCAGCTTCCCTGCCACTCATCGGGTATGCCCCGGAAAGAGGCCTTCATCATGTCGGATGTGTGACACTCGATGCACGCGCTCTTTTCCACAATGGGTCCTCCCGCCCATGGCTTCGAAAGGAATTCTTTTTCGAAGGTCTCCCGGTATCCGGCCGTCGCGACCGCGGCTGCACTAAGTACGATCAGCAACGAAAGAACGTATTTCATCAGTATGCTCCCCATATGGTCAATACAACCCAAAGGACCATACAGCACAGAATGACGCTGAGCAGAAACGGTCTCTTCAGGACGTTCTTTTCCGCTTTTGTGTCGATGAACGGCCACAGCAAAAAAAGAAGGACAAAGATCACCTGCACCCCGATGCCGAAAAACTTGTTCGGAATAAGCTTCAACATCTGGTAAGGTGCGAGGAAGTACCATTCGGGCCTGCTATGCACAGGGGTCCGCAAGGTGTCGGCCTGGATGTTCGCATCCCCGGACGCGAAGAACGTCGGGGTAAAGGTGATAAAGAAAAACATCACCGCAAGATATATCATGACCATGAAAATCTCCTTCAGGAAAAACCCGGGATAAAAGGGCTGCCCGTGATACTGCTCATGCTTGTATCCGACCCATGGACTGTTTTCCTCAACAGTCTCGCCAAAGGGCGGTGAGGAGATGCCGATGCGCCTGATAAGGAACAGGTGGAATGCCAGGAGGGTCACCAGGATCGGCGGGAGAAGAGCTACATGAAGGGCAAAGAACCTGTTCAGGGTGGAACCGGATATATGATCGCCGCCCCTCAGCACGTTCGCCACGAAATCTCCCACATAAGGGAACGCGGCCGGCATCGTCGTGACGATGGTCGTCGACCAATAGCTCAACTGGCTCCAGGGCAACAGAAATCCGCTGAGGCAGAAAAGAAAGACCGTCGCGAGCATGAGGCCGCCGCTCGTCCACGTCAACTCCCTCGGTTTCTTGTAACTCCCGGTGAAGAGCACCGAAAAGAGGTGCAGGATGAGCACGATCACGATGAGGTTGCCGCCCATCACATGCATCTGCCTGAAAAGCCAGCCGTAAGGCACCCGGGTCATAATGTCCTGGATGCTTCTGAAGGCGTGCTCTGAATGGGGGACGTAATACACAAGGAGAAAGAAACCGGTGACAGCCTGGATCATATATGCCACCATCGCGACAAAACCGAGGGTATAGAAAATGTTGATGTTCTCCGGAACCCGGTAGTCCCTCAACTGGGTTCTCACAAGCTCATCAAGCCCTATCCTTACTTCAATCCAGTCCCTAATCCTCTTCCACACGATACTATCCCGTTACGCTCGTCCCTATTATGATAAAATCTCCCTCCACCTTGAGGGGAATCAGGGGAAGAGGCCCCGGGGGAGGTCCCGACAGAACATTTCCGTCGAGGTCAAAGGTCCCGGCATGACAGGGGCAGACGAGCTTTCGCTGTCCCTTGTCATACTCCACAAGGCAGCCGAGATGCGTGCATACCCTGGAAAAAGCAACAAACCCTTTTTCATAGCGGTTTATCACGATGACGGGATTGTCATTAAAGACTATACTCCTCGCTCCCCCGAGAGGGATATCGTTTTTACTGATACTGACGTTCTTGACCCTGCTATCCCTGGAAGGCGGTGCGAAAAATCTTAATAATGGATATGCAAAGGAAGTGGCGGCAGTTGCTCCGAAAACAGCCAACAGCACACCCAGGAACCTACGCCTCTTCATTTCCTCCCCGTTACCAGAAGCAGATCGCTATTTTTTATTTCGTTTAATTCTAATCGGGCAGGGCCTTCCTTGTCAAGCGGCATCCCGGTTTCCCCTTTCCTCAACACTATAGGGAAATGACTGCCGCGAACGGACCGTGCCTTCGATGCATTTCACGGCAATGGGGAAAGGCTGCTCATGCGGAAGACCGGAAGAAGAATCAACCCCGACAACGCAAATCCGGACGGCAGTGACTCCTTATGCACTAATTGAAGAGGGACTTCTTTTTCCTGGCGCGGTGGCTCTCGATAGAGGTGACGCTCGAAGAGAGGGCAGCGCCGCTTTCCCTCGCCCCAAAAAGCAGATCAGCCTTTCCTTTTTCGAGAGCTTTCTCGCTGTAGACGCGCAGCAATTGATCCCGGTATTGCGCAAGGTCCTCCAGGCCCCTGAGCCCATGCCTCGTGCCGTCGGGAAACGCGACGTAACCCGCCTTCCTCGTGTTGAGGTGGAGACGGCATATCCACCTGCGCGACCCTGCGACCGTCACCGCGATATAACTCCTTGTCTCCTTCAGGGCGATATCAGCCGTCTCAGATAAGACACTTCTCAGAAGCGCTTCCACAGCCTGAATCATCCCCGGTTCACCCGCAGCAACCACCTCACCACCTGTGCCGGCCAGGGGATTCCCCGACGCTTCACTGAGGCCGAAGTGTTCGTCCTTCAACCATTTCTCCACAGCCGCCTTGAGAAAGACAAGCCTTTTTTGGGGAAGGACGTGCTGCTTCTTCGTGACATGAAAAGAACCCTTGTTCCCTCCCGTCCAATACTCTATCAAAAGAGAACGGGGCTTGAGTTTCGCCTCTATCGCATCTGCCTCAGCCCCATGACTGAATTCGCCTTTCACGAGAAGGGAACTGCCTCCGGCGGGCGTACGCGAAAGAGTTCTTATACCATCGACCGGCAGGTCTTCCGGCAAAGGGTCCCCCGCGCTTTCATACAGAAATCTGATGATCTGCTCCTCGCAGGACGGTGGAGTTCCTTCAGCCCACCTTTGCAGGGCAGGCGAGTACCGGTATCGCCGGCTTTCAAAATAGACATCGATGAGGGAATCGCCCTCGGCTGCGTCTTCCCCGGTCCTTTCCCCCGGGATTATTACCGAGATCCGCTTGCCCGCGATCAACCCCTCGCATTTCGTTCCATCAGCAGGGAAGCCGGAATGATCCCCGGCGTACCACTCTATTCCTTCTCTATATAATGCGAGGTCTTCGGGCAGGGAACGGACATCAATGAAGCTTCTGACAAGATGTTTGCAGAGACGGCGCGGGTCGTCGCTTCGAAACCTTTCGCGTTCCTTCCTGAAACTCTCGCAAGAGCAGGTTATGGTCTTCAGGCTGATGTCATGACATTTTTCGATTTCCGGGTAGAAGCTCGCCTCGACCTCGGCATCGGCCCGCACAGAGAAGATGCTCTGCCGCCTTCTCAGCCTCCTGTACCAAACTCCGGCCGCAATAATGCCGACAACGATCAGGATGATCCAGTTCATTGAACAGCCCCCGTGCAGGGATCTTTTTCCTCGCCCCTAAAACAAAAAAAGCTTCGTGCCGGCACTCTCCCTGAGTCGCGGCACGCTCAAAAATAGCAAATCAGGCTTTTTTTGTCAATAAAGAAAGGCAATACCCGCACGCACGTGAACCTTAGCAACAAGGCGCCGACTCCGCCGGGCCGGATAAGCAGCTGCATCGGGACGAAAAAGAAGCTCTTCCACAAAAAAGACAAAATTCATCCCCTTTCGGTCGGGAATCTTGTAAAGCAGTTCGCTTTCAGTCTAATTTCCATGTTGCGAATCTGCGCATCAGGGTATAAGGTAAAAACGTGAGGAATAGGTTGTATGGTCGACAGGATGTTACGAAATAAAAAGGAGGTAAATACGATGTCTGCAGAGAAAACGATAAAAGCAAAGAGTCGGTCCGAAACGACTTATCATGTCGCAGGTTTTTTTGTAGTGCTTCTTGCCGTGCTTTTCGTGGCTTCTCTCGCTCATGCCGGCGCTTACCCCGTTGTTTCAGGCGATAGCTGGATGGCTCCGGCAGGCAGCCAGTCTTACAACAGTGGCCATCCCTCGTTTAGTGTAAGCATAACAGGAACAGTTGCAGCGGTCGACCCTGCCGCGGCAACGTTCAGTCTGAATCCGGCCGGGACGGACAAGGGAATCCTGTTCAAGGCGGACGACGCCATAGTGACGATGTGCGGCAGACTTGAAGATCTGAAGCACCTCAAAGCCGGCGATGAAGTGACCGTGTGGTATTACCAGACGGCTTCAGGCTATTCGATCGCCAAGCAGATCGACATTCCGGGCATGAGTGCGTGCTGAAAAAGAACGAAAGACAAGTTATCTTACCGAAAAAGAGAACGCCGCCTTCCGGCGGCGTTCTCTTTTTCAGTAGTTGTCATCCCGTTTCGGACGCCTTCCCGTCACTCGTCTTTCTTCGGTCTTTTTCCGGAAAAAAAACGGAGGAGCGTCTCCGAATCCTTCGGAGGCAGATCGAATTTCAAACAGGCTTCCTCTGCCAGTTTCGCCAGGCTTGCCCCGGGTTCGTCGAGACGCCGGTCTGATATCCATTTGATCGCCTTTCTCAGCTGTTCGCCCTCCGGGAGAATAGTCATCCTTTTTACCTCCTGAACTTCATTTTTGCCTTGCGAAAAAAAGATTGATCCCTTCTACTTTACACGATTCCCGGACTTTTTAAAAACCTAAAACTGCGGAAAGGGCCCTTTCACCCCGATCGTGCGGGCACTGCCTCATCGGATTTCCCCCGTGGCATCGTCCGCAGGTTCGTGTCTTGACGCCCTTCCGCCGGGCGGGGAGTGCGTCAAAGAAAAGGGGGCTGGAAATTCGTCCCGGGAAGGAAGTCAGGCAAGGATGTCGGGGGCATTACCGATAAGATATCCCGTCACCATCTCCTCGATCCGATGGGAGTCGGTTTCTTTCATACCCGAAATCCATCCGACGCTCTCGATTTCAAAGGTATAGCTATCACCGCGAACATCATATGTCTCGACAATGGTAGCGCTCAATGTATAGTTTCCCTCCCCGTCCCCGACTTCGACTTCCAGGGTAAAATGTCTCGTCCTGAGGGTCTCCGTTTTGCCCACCACGGTCACTTTCATGTTCTCCTTCCGTTCATTGCGCTGCCATGCAGAAAAACAGTGTTTTCTGCATGTGCAGCTTGAATTATCAATGAGTCAAACTCCTGTCTGCGATTGTCGGAAAGCAGACCGCTCAGTAAACCGGGGGCATGCATGATGCCGCTTGAAATCAAAGATCCTGCCCCGACGGCATCATTTCCTCACAACCAGCACCGGTATTTTCGTCTCCCTGTTCATGACCCCGAATGTGATGCTCCCAAGGACAGCGGCCCGCACTATTCCTTTGCCGCGAGACCCCAACACGATAAGGTCGGCCTTTGCCCTTTCCGCCTCTTTGACGATTTCCTCTACCGGATGCCCCGCCGTGATGACACGTGTGAATTGAACGCCCTTCTTCCTGCACAGGTCTTCCGCCCTTTCCAGATATCCTTCGGCCGCCTGCCTCAGGTAGTCGTCGACCGGCTCGATGAGATGGGTCGGCGTCGCCGGGGCCGAAACGGACTGTGTGAGAAACCACGTTTTGTCAATCACGCTGATCGCCGTGAGCGCCGCCCTGGTTTGCCGGGCAAGTTCCGCAGCGTAGGTAACCGCCTTCCATGCAGTCTTTGAACCGTCGGTTGCCACAAGAATCGTCTTTATCATACCTCCTCCTCTCCTTACGCGTCGCGGGACACGACATCTGAAATATACAAGTTCCGGTTACGAAGGTTCCCTCAGCGATTTGCTCTTCAGCCTCTTCACCAGTTCCCCGTAAGAGCTCGATCTGATGATGCTGCTGAACTGGGTTCTGTAGTTATTCACAAGGCTCACTCCCTCTACGATCACGTCGTATATCTTCCACTGGTTTCCCTCTTTGAGCATCCGGTAATCTATCGGAACCTCCGTCCCTTTCGTCGTGATCACTTCGGTCTTCACCAGCGCGTAATCGCCATCGATCTTTTCCTCCCCATAGGCGATCTTTTCCCCTTCGTATCTCTCGATCTTGCCGACATACGTGTTTTCGATGAGGTCCGTGTACAGTCTCACGAACTCCTTCTGTTCTTCCGGAGTCCTCTTTTTCCATTGCTGGGCGAGCGAGCGCTTTGCCATCTCGCCGAAGTCGAACCTTTCGTTCGCAAGCCGGCGGATCTTGGCCCTCCTCTCCGCCGCCTTCCCAGGTTTCTTGAGTTCCTTGTTTGTTACGACACCCAGGATCGCATCAACCGTCTGCTTCAGCTCGTTCGTCGGCTCCCCTGCGGCAGACGGGGAAGACAAGGCCGGAGAAATGGCGAACCATAGCAGCATAACCAGTACAACGAGGATTCTTTTCATGTGCACCTCCTAAACCTTTCCGAAGGCAAACTTCGCAATCAGTTGTTCTATATCGATTGCCGATTCGGTTTCCCGTATCTTTCCTCCGGGGGTCAGGATCTTGTCGGAACCTCCGGGAGTAATCGCCACGTACCGCTCGCCGATCAGACCCTTGGTCCTGACGGACGCAATTGCGTCTTCCTGAACCTTTATGTGGTCGTTGATCTCGAGTCCGACGAGGGCCTGGTAGTCTTTGTCGAGCGTGACGCTCGCCACTCTCCCCACTTCGACCCCCCCTATTTCTATGCTCGAACCGGGCTGAATCCCCCCGGCGTTCTCAAAATCGGCGTAGAGCATGTAGTGCTGTCCGCCGATAATCTCCAGTTTCCCGAGTTTTATCGACAAGTATCCGAGACAAAGGATGCCGATCAAAAGGAAAAAACCGACTGACAATTCGAGATCGATCTTCTTCATACAACCTCCCGAAAAATTATACTATTTCTATGGGGCCTCTCAGGCTCCCCCTGATGAATTGTCGTACGACCGGATCGGACGAAGTCCTTATTTCCCGGGGCGTTCCGACCAGCTCTATCACGCCCCGATAGAGAAAGGCTATCCTGTCTGCAACGTGAAAAATCTCGGGGATGTCGTGGCTTATCATCACTCCCGTGAAACCGTATTTCCTATGGGTGTCCGTTATCAATTTGTGTATCGCGTGCAGCATTATGGGGTCGAGGCCCGTGGTCGGTTCGTCGAAGAGAACTATCTTCGGCTCGGTGATAAGGGCCCGCGCAAGGGCGACCCTTTTTTTCATGCCGCCGCTGATCTCGGCGGGATACTTACTCTCCATACCCTTCAGCCCCACGTCTTCCAGTGCCTCCTCAACCCGCTCGTGAATCTCCTGCTTCGGCAGCTTCGTCTTCTCCTTCAGCGGAAACGCAATATTGTCATAGACGGTAAACGAGTCAAACAGTGCGCCTCCCTGAAAGACAACTCCGAATTTTTCCCTGATCCTGTCGAGCTTCCGGCCCGTCAGCGTCGTGATATCTTCTCCTTCGACCTGCACAGTGCCCCGGTCGGGTTTCAGGAGGCCTATGAGGTGTCTCAGCAGCACACTCTTCCCTCCTCCGCTCTCTCCGATTATGGCGATGAGTTCCTTGTCGGCAACGCTCAGACTGACTCCTCTCAGCACGGTCTGGCCGCCGAATGATCTGTGCAAGTCCGCGATCTTTATCATGCTCTGCCTAAATAAAAAACGCCCCGAGGACGTAATCCGAAACCAGTATGAGTACGGAAGACATGACCACGGCCTCCGTCGTCGCCTTGCTCACTCCTTCGGCGCCGTATCCCGTATAGAATCCCTTGTAGCAGCAGATCCACAGGACAAGCACCCCGAAAGTGAGGGCCTTATACATTCCAATCGTTATGTCCTCCATAACGATAAAGTGCTTCATCTGGGAAAAATATGTGCCGGCGCTGAGACCAAGAAGCTTCACCCCTACGAAATACCCCCCGAATATCCCGATCACATCGTATATCGCCGCGAGCAGGGGGAATACAATCACTGCCGCAACCATTTTCGGAACAATGAGATACCTGATCGGACTCAGCGCCATAGCGGTAAGCGCGTCGATCTGTTCGCTGATCCTCATGATGCCGATTTCTGCGGCAAGGGCTGAACCCGCCCGTCCTGTTATCGTCAGGGCAGACAGCACCGGTCCCAGTTCCCGGATCAGGCTGATTGCAACGGCAGGCCCGAGCATCGCCTCCGAGCCGACTTTCCTCAATGTATAGAATATCTGGAGGGCAAGCACCATTCCGGTGAAGGACCCCATCAGGAGAATAACAGTCATCGATTTTGTGCCTATGAACCGTATCTCCCTCAGGAGCAGCCTGAACTTGAATGGGGGGACGAAAATATAGTATATGGACCTCAGCAAGAAGAGGAACATGTGGCCCATCCTCCTGAGTATCGAAATCGCCCACGATCCCGTCGCCCTCAGAAATTTCTCGATCAATTCACCTCCGCACCGATCATCAGAGAGACTCGAATTGAGCAATATTACTCATTATAAACCATTTTTCGCTTCATGCCGAGGGCGGCCTGCCTCACCGGCTCACGAAGCGGCTCGGAAAACAGCGCCCCGAGGATAGGCTGCGTGACCGCGGCGGGGAACGGTCTGTTTGCACTTCTCCTGCATAAATCTCTATAATGTCCTTGTGGAATTGAACGACAGCGAAAACATCGAAAGGGCCGCGATCTACAGGCTCTTTTCCTCGCTTTTTATGAACGAACCGGACGACGAAACCCTTGTGCGGATCAGGGAAATCTTCGGGATGGAATTCGAAGATGCGCCCGAAGAGATACGAGCGGATTATGCCGCCACATTTCTGAAGCCGGATCACCCTCCTTCCCCTTATGAGTCGCTTTACCATTACTCCTTTGGAGATACGCCGAGGCTCTGGGGAAAGGCGACCGCAGAGGTGCAGACCTTTTACCGGTCGGCCGGGCTTATGGTAGGCGAAGAGCCGGATATCGTCCCGGACCATCTCGGACTGGAATTGCTCTTCATGAGCTACCTTATCGAGCGCGGCCTTTTCAGGCAACAGAGGGAATTCCTGGACCTTCACCTTATGCGGTGGGTCCCCGAGTACTGCGACGAGGTTCGAAGGCATGCCGCGACGACTTTTTACCGGGAGCTTGCGGAGATTATGAAGGAATTTATCGCGTCGGACTACGAATCGCTTAAGGAAGCTCTCTGATGTCCGGGAAAGAACCGGAGGACAAGTCCTCGCTCAGGCAACTCCTGGAGGCGAGCAGCGTCGGCATCCAGTTTGTCCTCTCGACGTTCGCGGGCATCGGAATAGGATACCTTATCGATACGTTTCTCGGGACCTTCCCGTGGCTCACGATCGTATTTTTCCTTTGCGGTATTGCCGCGGGTTTCTACGATCTCGTCAGAGTGGCACGGAAACAGAATGACACTGGTAAGAAAAGTAGCTAGACAGGCTCTATTCGTAATTGTTCCGCTCGCAGCTCTCTCGCTGCTTGTCGACTGGAACAGCAAGACCCTCGGTTTTTTGAGGCCCTTCGGAAACCCCGCCTTCACGACCGTAAGCATCCTCGTGGGCGCCGGCCTCGGCATCGCAAACCTCAAGGGAATGACGTGGGGGATCGAGAGCCTTCTCGGCGCCCATCAGGCGAACACGAAACTCGTATTTCTGAGCCTTCTCCGCCTCTTGGTACTTTTTGCCGTAGTCATCAGCCTTGCGGCATTGCACCTCATCAATCTTCTTGGCTTTTTGACGGGCATAACCGTAGTGTTCATTCTCACCATAAAAGAGGCATTGAAGACGGCGAAGCTCCAGGAGAAGGAATGACGAGCTTGCATTTCAGCCTGCGAAGAGGAGAGGGGGCGCGAGAAATCACGCTCCCTCTCCTGTTGTGAACCGGATCAGCCGATTAGTAGCCGCCGGTCTTCTTTTTCTCCATAGGAGCTGCTTTCTTCCCTTCAGCCTTAGGAGCTGCCTTCTTTGCCGGGGCTGCCTTCTTTTCAGCCGCCGCCTTGGCAACAATACTCTTTGCTACATTCTTGCCTTCAACTTCCGCATACTTCACAGTCGCTTTGTCTCCGACCTTCACATCAGCAAGGGTCTTCTTCTCTTTTCCGACCTTCACTGTCGTCTTGTCGTCTGCGGTCATGGCAACTTCGCCCTTCTTGCCCTTGACGGTGAGGGTCTTTGCTGCCGCATCGACTGCGACAACCTCGCCGGTGACCTGCTTCACCTTCGCAGGGGCCTTCTTCTCAGCCTTTGCCGGCGCCTCCTTCTTCTCGGCAGGGGCCGCCTTCTCGGCTGCAAAGGAAAGACCTGCAACGGAAAGGACAAAAAGCACTGAAACAACGAGAGCCATCACTTTTTTCATGTAGTTCACCTCCTTTCATGCTATTTATCTGAGGGTGTTTACGATACAAGTTTTGTGCCAAAGAACAAAGAAGGACCATAAAAAAGAACTGTGTAAAAACGAGGACTTTTACGGTCTTTCCCCTAGGCTTCTCGCCGGAAGCGGCTTTTCCTCCTCATTTAGAGACAGCCCTCCTCATTTGAGGAACGGTAGAGATGCGCCGGTCCGAACCGTCCGGTGCCTCCTGACAAACGGTTCGGTGCTGAAAAAAGCCTTTTTCGATCATTTTTCTCCTGAGTCTCCAGGGAAAATGAAGCGGTCATTTCGGACCTGTGGATCCCCTTCTTTTTTCCGAAAGATTCTTCATATCGCTGAAGACGGTCTCGATGCCACTGTATCTGTCTTGTCTCACTTTGCGTATGCACCTGAGCACGATTTCATCGAGCCACTCCGGGACATCCTCGACTGCGTCGCTGACCCTGGCTGAGCCGAGCCCCTCAAGATTTCCCATAAGCATCTCGTACAGGATAATCCCGGCCGAATAGATGTCCGAGCATGCGTCGGGTTTTTCCCCTTTCAGGGCTTCAGGAGAAACGTAAACAGGAGAAACGGACTGCGGCAAAAAGGATATGGCATTGCGGGCGTCAATCACAATGGTATCGGGACTCAGGGAACCGCAGGCCCTGCCTGCACGATATCCCTCCTGAAGCGCCTTCAGAATGTGGATCCAGAGTTTCAGGGCATATTTCGGCTCAATCCTACTGCCGCGAATGAAGCTTCTCAGAGTCGTCCCTTGCACCCTCTCTTCCTCTCCTGCGGCCGAAGGGGCAAGGGCCCCCAGCCTTTCTTTCACATCCCGGTAGAGGGGATCGCTACGGTCAATCGCCCTGAAAACCTCAAGCGCCGCCTGCCGCTCTCCCGCACGTTCCAGCTTCAGTGCATACGCGTAAAACTCATCAATGCAATCCCCGATTTGCTTGTCTCTGAGCGGAATACCGAACATCTCGGCTGCTTCTCGGAGCATGCCTTCCTCATCGAGGAGCTGCGCCGCTTTTCTGTATTCTCCCGATTCCCTGTAAAGCCGGACCGCAGCCAGCTTTCTTCCCGCTCTTTCGAGCATCGTCGCTGCATCGATTTTCTTCCCCGCGCTATGGTAGAGTTTTGCGGCCTCTTCATAATCCCCTTCGAGCACTGACACTTCAGCGGCGCTTTCGAAATCGCCGCATTCCCGGTACATCTCTTTGGCCTTACCGGACATGCCCAGGAGGTCGTACAGAGAGGCCGCCTGCCGGTAATCGCCTCCCCTTTCATAGAGTTCTGCGGCCTTTTCCCTCTCCTTCAAATGACTTTCATAGAGGACTGCAGCAGACACAAACTTGCCCGACTTCTCATACGCTTCAGCCTCTTTTCTGTAATCTTCCATGAGAGTCGTCCGCCGCATCTTACCGACAGTGTGCCGGTAGATGAAAAAAACCGCAAGGAGAACGGCGCCGCAGAGAAGAACGAGGATGAGAGAGATCAGTGTCGAAAGCCCGGTTCTTGCGTCTCCTCCCGGAAAGGCAGCAAGAAGGGCAGGACTCCCCGGAACCGCTGTGCCCAAGTGAGCCGCCGCCGCCTCAATAACCTTCATGGCAACCATCGCCCTTCTCACCCTCTCCCCAAGCCTTTCCCGTCATGCAGAGCATGCCTTTCGGGAGATACCGCAGTGCGTTGTTACCGTGCCGCCCTCGGCGGGGTTGGCGGAAAGAAAAAAGACTTTCGAACTTCCTGCCTCTTTTGGCTCGTCTCCATGGTATAATTAAATGTAAAAGTCCCCCATCCTGCAGAGAGCCTGCAAAGTGAATAATTGTAACACGTTCGGAAGGTTTTTGGGGGGACGCGAAAAGGACTGCTCGAGAGCGAGGGATGCGTGCCGGCATTTTGATCTTGCAAAGCTTTTATGATGTGAGTGTCATATGAAGGAAGGGAACGGTAGAATTGCTGCAAGGACGTAAAACCTTTTATAGAGCGAGGTGTTATGATTACGGTTCAGGGACAGGCGCACGCCGGGCACCGTGAAATAGAGACGGGCCATGAGCTGCTGGTTCAGGACATAATGACTACAAAGGTTATATCGGTCCACAAATATGAAAACGTGGATCAGGCGGTCAAGGTGCTTTCGGACAATAATATCAGCGGCCTCCCGGTAGTCGACAAGAAAAACCAGGTCGTCGGCATGATTTCGGAAGCGGACATCCTTTCGATGATCGGCATGAGGCGGGGCCACACATTAAGAGACATTCTCAGACACATTTTCGGGGAGCCGCTGCCGGAACGAAGAATGGGAGATGTGATAGGAGACGTGATGACTTCTCCCGTCGTCACGGTAGGACCCGATGTCGATATACGTGAAGCTGCAAAGATCATGGACGAGAAAAAGGTCAGAAGGCTCCCGGTTGTCGATGACGGCAAAAAATTGATAGGGCTGATATCCAGGGCCGACATCGTCAGGGCAATGAGCAAAAAAATGAAGTAGGAAAACGCCGGTTTCCTGAACTGAGCCGACCGTCCGGGTCCTACCCTCCTGACTCGCCTTCTCTTTACTCAGCAGCAAGCGAACAGTGTACGCCCATTTCTCGACAGACGCGAAATACCCCATCGAGCACCAGAGAGGGTCCGTCAGACTTCGAGGAAACCGCATCGGAGCTTATCAGGAGCTGACTCAGTCTTTCTTCCAGCCGGCTGACTTTCATGCCGACCGACTGACGGCCGTCGGTAAACTCCACCGTTCGGGTTCTATCATCGCGGTACGTGATGCGGACATCCTGCTTGTCCGCCAGCAGGGCGACGGCGGTAGAGTATACCTTGTCTGCTTCCGCCTCCAGCAGGACCGAGACGGTATCATGACTTTTGCTTGTGAAACGCTGAACAGCGCCCAGCGCTTTCCTCCCCAGAAACACCCATTGCGCTTCCGCTGCGGCCCCACACAACAAACTCACCGCCAGAATTCCGCCTGCCACGCGTAGTTTTTTCCTCATCGCCTTTCCCCTTTCAACAAAGATAGCGCGGGCGCATAAGAACCCGCCCTTTTCAGGCCCGACAACGGTCACCGACCGCACCCTTATCGAGTATATCAGGCTTTGCCGCTTAAGAACAGAGGAACGGCAACAGCCGCACCTTACTAATACGTTCGTTAGTAGGATGTCATTCCCGCTTGTCGGGAATCCTTCTTAAGAGAGACTCCGGTCAAGCCGGAGTGACATTCAAAGGTATCCTACTTATGTTCCCCTTAGTAACTGAAGGTGGTCCAGCATCAGTGACGGTGACTCGTGAGGAAATCTCTTCCCAAGGCGTATCCGGGCGGTCGGCATAGGTCGATGCGGATTTATTTCCCAAACAAAACCGCGGCTCCGCCCTCCTCCTTTTCAGTCCGAGGGACGCCACGGCTGCGCAACCGATTCAGCGGATTCCGCACTCACGGCTTCATGCCTTTCCTGGCAATCGATGCATCGCAGGGCAAAAGGCACGGCATTCAGTCTCGCAACCGAAATCTCCTCCCCGCAATCTTCACAGATCCCATACAGGCCCTCGTCAATTCTGCGCAAGGCTTCTTCTATCGCTTTCAGCCGGGTCTGGTGCCTGGTGAATTTTGCGACAAGCAGAGAATCCCGGAACGCGATATCCGCCAGGTCTCCGTCGTCGGAAACTCCGTTATACTCGTCCCCCTTGTTCATGGCCTGGTCGATCTCCACCTTTGTTTCCCCGTAAAGATCCTTTTGTATTTTGGTCAGCTTTCTTCGCACGGCTTCGAACTTGGCTTCTCTTTCTTTCATAATGGTTTCCTTTGCACGGTGTCATTATCAGGGTCGGACGAATTCTCCTACTTCCTGAAAAGTCCTCGTATCTTCTCCCCAAGAGGCGTCCGAAATTTGACCGTAAGGTAAAGGTCCCCGGCTTCGCCCCCCTGCTTCCCTTTTCCTCCAAGGCCCCTGAGTCTGATCTTCTGTCCCTCCTTGATTCCCGACGGGACACTGACCAGCAAATTCCTGACCCTTCCGTCTTTTCTGCAAGAATACCGGACCTTCTCGCCGGCAGACGCTTCCCCCCGGGTAATCCCGATTGCGTCGTGAAGGTCCCTTCCTCTCTCCGGAAGATCGAGCCCCAGCTTCTTCGCCGCCAGTTTTTGAAATAATCCCAAACCCCTGAGTATGAATGCCGAAAGAAACGGACGCCCCCCTCCTGTTGCCTGCTCCGGCCGGCGGAGCGCGGACGCCCTTAGTCTGTCCTGAAAAGTTCTCCCCGCCGGACCGTAAAAGAAGAATCCCGCGCCGGAAAGTCCGGATCCCTTCCATTCAAACGTTTGATAGCGCGGACCATAGAAACTGCTTCGGCTGAAAATATCTTCGGGACTGTTCAAACCAAACGCCCTGCTGAGTTCTTCAAAAATCCGGCCGATGTCGGAGCCCCGAAAAATATCCTGCTCGGTATAGGTCTGCCTGAACCGGTCCCTGGCAAAGCCTCCGTACCTCTGTCTCAGGGAATCGTATTCGCCCCTCTTCGCCGGGTTCGAAAGGACGGCGTAGGCCTCATTAATCTCCTTCATCGTCTCTTCATTTCCGGGACTCCGGTCCGGGTGATAACGGAAGGCGAGGTTCCGGTAAGCCTTTTTTATCTCTTCGGGGCTCGCATGTTCGTTCACGCCTAGACTCTTGTAGTAATCCTTTTGATTCATCTTTCTAGTATAACGCAATGAAGGGGGGTGGGGTCTCCCTGGGGGAAGGAAGACCCCAATGGCGGAGGGAACTACATATCTCTTTGCGGCGCCTTCCTTATGAAGGTCGGGACATCGAGGGGGTCCTCATACTGCATCAGATCGGAGGGCACCGCATTCATCATGGTGGCCGAAGAAAGATTCTTCGAGAGGACCCTGCCGGATGCCTTGAACGTGACCGGTTCGTGCACCGGGGCCCATTTCCTGATCTGCGGGATATCGACTTTTTCCTTCTTCTCTTCGAATCCCGTAGCGATGACGGTGATCCTCATCTCGTCATCGATGTCAGGGTCTATCACATTGCCGATAATGATCGTTGCACTGTCGTGAGCACAGTCGTAGACAACCGAGGCAGCCTCCTGAACATCGCTCAGGGAGAGATTGATGCCTCCGGTGATGTTGAGCAGAATCCCCCGGGCGCCCTCAATCGTCGAGTCCTCGAGGAGCGGGTTCAGGATAGCCTTCTTCGCCGCTTCCACGGCGCCTCCCTCGCCCTTCCCGACACCCGTGCCCATCACCGCCTTGCCCGTGTTCTGCATGATGGTCCTCACATCGGCAAAGTCCACATTGATTAGTCCCGGCTTCAGGC
>JAMCWJ010000085.1 GCA_023475105.1 Nitrospirota bacterium | reverse complement strand
CTGCATATTGGCTTCACCGTTGCTCCAGCGGTCATTCCCTATCGCTTTGTAGATCGGCTCCAGTGTGACCGGATCGATCTTCACCCTTTCGATAGCCCCGGGCGCCGCGCGCATCCCGAATTCGATCTGGGCTCCCTCGAGCGCCGGTCCGGTGGCGCAGGAACAGGAAATGAGTTTGTCCCTGTTGCCGAGGACGAGCTCTCCGTTTGTCCCTATGTCGATGAGGAGGGTCATCTCCTTCTTCTTATGGGGCTCATCAGCGATGAGACACCCTACGTTGTCTGCTCCCACGAAACCGGCTTCGATGGGAAGTACGTGGATGTTTCCTGCCGGGAGGATATCGATCCCGAAGCGCTCCGCCTTCACGTCCACCGAGTGGTGAAGCGCAGGGGTGAAAGGAGCGACCCCCACGTGTTCGGGATTGATCCCCAGCAGGATATGGTGCATTGCGGTATTGCCCACAAGGGTCATCTCGCTTATGTCCTCAGTCGTGTATCCCGCCTTGTGGGCCGCCTGTTTTGCGATGGTGTTAAGGCCCTCGATGATCGTCTGCTGGAGTTCCCTGAGGCCGGACTCTTCGTTCATCATGCAGTAGGTGATGCGGGACATGACATCTTCTCCGTACCGCACCTGGGGGTTCATCATCGATTCCGTCACCAAGACCGCACCGCTATTGAGGTCGGTAAGGTATCCGGCGACCGTGGTCGTGCCGATGTCGACGGCAAGCCCGATGTTCGTCTCGACCTTGCCCGGCTCGAGCCGAATGATCTCGGTCTTTCGCCACACCGTGACCGTCACCTTCCAGTCGCCTTTCCTGAGCGCGTCCGGCAACTGCTGCAGGACCCTGTAGTCTATCGTGAGTTTCCTGAGTCCGTGCCTCAGGGCGAGTTCGTTCTCCAAACGCTCGAAATCTCCGACGGGATCGTCGAGCGACGGCAGGGGGAGTTCGACGTAGTGCTTTGTAACCGCCGGTTTTATCCTTACCCTGATTTTGCCCGCCGCCTTGCTCACCACCTGCTTGCCCGTACGGCTCGCCTCGGGGACAAAGACGAGCACAGCGCCCCTGATCCTCGTGGAACAGGCCAGACGGATATTCTCCTCGGCGTCCTTGCGCTTGAGCACCTTGATCTCTTTCTCGTCACGATCACTCAGGTGGTCCATGTGCGAGGTGATGCCCTCTTTCGGAAAAGACCCCTCCATGATCTTGACGCGGCATTTGCCGCAGACAAGCTGCTCTCCGCAGACAGCCTCGATGCCGACTCCCAGTCTGCGGGCGGCATCGAGGATGGTGGTGCCTTCGGGCACCCGGCCGCGCCGGCCCGACGGCTGAAAAATTATCGTGTGATCCATGTCCTTTCGATCCTCCTTGGCTGAAATTCCCTCTTCCGCGTCTTCTGTATGACCCCCGGGCGGATGAATGCTCCCCTGCGTGCCTTCTCGCCGGGGCCGGATTCATCCGCCGCTTCAACGCCGCCGCATCCGGTTTCCCGCAGACGGAAAAGCCTTAGGCCGCTTTTCCTCTCTTCAGTGTCTCGAGCATCTTCATCGCCTCGCGGAGCGCGTTGGGCGCATTGTCAGCAGTAGTGTCCGCCCCGTACTCTTCAACGGTCTTCTCGGTGATGGGAGCTCCCCCGATCATTATCTTCACCTTCGGGTTCTTCTCCTTGATCATCGGAATGAGCTTCTTGATGCCGACCATCGATGTCGTCATCATCGCCGAGAGCATGACTATGTCGGAGTCGGTCTTAAGCTGCTCCTCTACGAAACTCTTGAGCGGAACGTCACGGCCGAGGTCATGCACGGTCCAGCCCGAAGCCTCGAATATGGCCTTGATGAGGTTCTTTCCGAGATCATGGACGTCACCCTGCATGACCCCGAGGACCACCTGTCCCTTGACCCCATGCTCTGATACCTTTATATGCGGCTTTAACACATCGAGCGCCGCATAGAGGGCCTTTGCACAGAGAAGCGTCTCAGGGACGAAATACTCGTGACAGTCGAACCTCCGGCTGACTTCCTCCATGCCGCCAGCCAGACCTTCCATGGTCACCGTATATGCGTCGGCGCCTGCCGCTACCGCCTCTTCAGCGGTCTTCTTCGCCTCAGCGACCTTGTAATTGATGATAGCATCCTGAAGTCTCTTGATCAGCTCTTGTTCCTTTTCCTTTGTTGCCATTTTTTAGCCCTCCGTTTTATTGTTCTTGATTTTCGGTGATGGTTATTTGTATACGCCGTACTTCTTTGCGGCCTCCACCATCCTCTTGGCATTAAGTAAAGGCGCGTTCACAGGGTACTCGCAACCCGTGGCGAGTATGTAACCCCCGCCCTTTGCGAAAATTTCTATCTCGGACTTGCACTCTTCCTCGATCTCCTCAGGGGTCCCGAGCATCGCAACGGGTCCGGGCGGCACCCAGCCTATGGTTGCGATTTTGCTGCCCCACTTCGCCTTGTGCTCTTCCCAGCTGTCCACGTCGTCAGCGACATAGGCATGGGAGATAGCATGCGGATTCGCCCACTTCTCCGACATGTCGAAGTAGATGCCGTTGCCGCAGTTGTGAAGACTTACGAGTGCTCCCATCTCACGAATGGTAGTGCACACCTTCTTTATGGACGGCCCCTCGAACTTCTCCCACAGATTCTTGCCCAAAACGCTCTGGGAGGCGTAGAGATGGTCATAGCAGACCGAATGGGCGCCTGCTTCTATCTGCGCAATGGCATACTCATTAAGCACTTCGTCCATAATCCGGAGCGCCCCCTCCACCTCGTCGGGATACTCCACAAGATCCTGGAAGAAAGCCTCGGGCCCGCGCAGCATGCTCATAACTCCTATGGAACCGTAAACAAAGCCGACGATCGCATGTGTCTTGCCGATTACCTTCGACAGACCCGCAACCATGTCTATCACGCTTTTCATCCTCTTTGTCTTCCTTGGGTTGATTTTCTTGATCTTCTTGTAGTCTTCCTTCGGATTCTTGATGTAAGGATTGTCATAATTGGGATGTGCAGTATCGTAATGAGGAAAAACCATCTCACAGCCGAAGTCGGCAGCCTCTACCGACAGATCGACCAACATGACCACCCCGTCATGGCCGATCAAGTCCAGCGCTTCAAGATGTCCTCGAATCATCATCTCCACATTATCGCCTTCAGACCATTCCCCTAATGATATGCCGGCGACCCTGCATGACGCGCCGCATACCAAGGGCGCAGCCGGTACCCTGTCCGCCTCCTTAAACTGCAGAGCCGTCGCCACTCTCTCGAGACTCGTCATCTGTTCCGTCTTGCTGATAATTTCTGCCATTGACTTACCTCCTACCTCTTACGTTTTTACTGATTCCTGCCTCCCGTACGGTTCTCACGAACCGACGGACCTCTCCCTAATCGATCAGAACCAACCCGCTCCAGACAATCTCTTTCTTGGGCGGCACATCAAAGGGGAGCCCGGCCCCGATGCTCGTCTTGATGACATCGATCCCGACCCCTTCCATCGAGGGCCTTGCCTCGTAGGGGCGCCGGCAGGCCAGCCCGGAGCCCGCGCCCACGCACTCCTGACAGAGCATGCACTCCCCTCCGATCAGACCGAGGGCATAGGCAAACCCGAGGGCCATCGCCTTGCCTTCGACCTCGTTCACGAGCTTGTGCAGCGCCAGTGCTGCGGCTTTTGCGCTCCTCAAGTCATCTGCCCCGTCGTCGTCTTCACCTTCCTGCGCGTCTTTTATACTCCCGGGTTTTGCGAAGAACTCTTTCACTTCTTCTTTGTCATATGCCTCGTTTCCTTCCCTAAGCAGGCTCCTCGTCTGGAGCATGAGGGCCTTCTTGTAGCGGCGCAATACCGTCCTGAACTCTTCGACGCTCGGTACCTGGGGCGGACAGGTGAGCGCCCTGCCATAGTGGGGACAGAGGGGGATCTGACACTTCATTCTCACCCTGTAATCCACGGTAACCAGCCTCGCCGAGAAAGCCCGCGCACGATAGGCGCCCTTTTCGAGGGCAAACTGTTCGAGTAATTTGATGTTTGCCGTTATGGCTGATTTTTCCATCCCCCGTGCCTCCTCGTTCATTTCAGAGGTATCTTCGTGAATACGTAGAGTTTCGGTTTATAATCCTTTGTCCGAATCATCTGTTCATTGAGCACCCTCCGCTTCACCTTCCAGCAGACAGGGCACATGTACCGGGACTTGAAACCACGGTCAGGTCCCGTATAACGTAATTCCATGTGGGCCGTGCAGATCTTGCTCCCGCAATCGGGACAGATGAAATCCGCCTGCTTTCCGCATCGGTAACAAACTTCCATAACAACCTCTTTTCTTACATCGTCAGTTTTTTATAAATCAGAGGGAGACTTATCGGCAAAGCCTCAATATTGTCGATAATGGTATAATTCGCCTCCCCGTACATGTGGGGCAAGTAGTCCCTGCTCTTCTTGTCAACGGTGATGCAGTAAGACTTGATCCCCTTGTTGCGGCCTTCCCAGAGAGCCATCTTCGTGTCCTCCACCGCATAATCCACATCCCCGTAATCCACGTCGTAAGGCCTTCCGTCGGAGAGGAGGATGAGGAGACGGATGAGTGAAGGCTGCTTCACGAGGAAGCTGTTAGCATGTCTTATCGCCGCGCCGAGCCTCGTGAGCGCGATAGGGCGGATGCTCTCGAACCGCATCTTCACCATGTCGGTGAAAGGTTCATCGAAGTCGCGCACGACGAAGAAATCCGCCTTCTCTTTCCGCTCGGTCGAAAACCCGAAGACCGCCCAGCGGTCCCCGATGCTTTCCAGCGCCTCCGCCATGAGCACGAGTCCTTCCCGTTCCACGTCGATAATCCTCTTTCCCGAGGGAAGCACTTCGCCGGTCGAATAGCTCATATCGACGAGAAACGCCACCGAGACATCACGCAGCTTCTTATCCCTGCGTATATATACTTTGTCTGAGGGGGTTTTCCCCGCGTGACGTTCCACGATCGATTCGATGACCGCATCGAGGTCGAGGTCGTCGCCCCGCTCCTCCCTGAAATAGCGTTTGAACCTGTCCGGACGGAGCATACCGAAGTGCCTTCTCAGGAGACTGACCATGCCGTAGTATTCTTTGATGGTCCGGTCATAGAAGAGGAGCGAGGTGGCGGGCATCTCCATCTCTCTCACCCTGCACCAGTCTTTCCGGTAGTCCTCGAGCTTCATGTCCCACTCATCGTAGTAAATGGTCCTCCGGATGCGCCTCTCCTCCTCGAGCTCCTCCACCTCGGTCTTCACCATCTCAAAAAGCTCGTCGAGGTCCTCCCGGTCTCTGATCTGCCATAGCAGCGTCTCCGATTCCGGGCCCTCGGCCTCGTCGATCCTCCGGAGAGCGGTCTCGACCTGTTCCGGTTTCACCTCGATGTTCCTGTCCCGGAACCGCTCTGCCATGTCCGCGACGAGGTTCGCCATCCCTTTCGTCGCCTCGCCCACAAGTTTGAAATCGATAATTCCCCGGTAGAAGACCCTCTCCGCGGGCTCGCGGGCGTCGCAGAGCTCGCCCGAGGACTCTCCGTTCAGTGACTCGTAGAGGCGCAAGGTTATGGCGAGAACGTCCCGCACCCTGCACCCTCCTGAGAGCACCTCGGAAAGCGCCTCTTTGAGGAGGTGGAGGAGTCTGAAGTCCTTCCCGGCGATCTGTCCCAGCTTTCCGGAGACACGGAAGCTCAGGGTCTCGAAGAGCGAACGACGCACCTCTTCCTTCTCGTGCCCCCTCGCAATGTAGGCATCCATAATCGTGCGCCTGTCCTTCTCGAGGCCTGGGTACTCGAGCCCCATGAGGTAGTCCACCCGCTCGTCCTCGAGGAATTCGAAGATCTTGAGCGCGGGAAGGGGGTTCTGAAACTCTATGATCCGCGCGAGGTCAGAGAGGCCGATCATGAAAGTCCCGAAGACGAGGTGGGCGAGCTCGTGGGTCAGCGCCCACTTATAGGTCTTGAAGTTCATCTCCTCGTCCTGGAAGAGATCGATCCGGGAGGGGAGGAAGATCCTCGTCCCGTCCGTGACCGAGAAGAACCTGCTCAGTCCCGGCAGATTCTTGTAAAAGAGCGCGGAGGAGCGGATCTGAATCTTCCTGCCGAAAAAAGCCTGAGCGTACGAGCTGAGGATGCCGTGGATATCCTTGAGCTCGAGTCCCTTTACGAGCGTCTCCATCTCCCTGCGGCTCGCGCCGGTCTGGAGAGAGAAGTAGGCGGCGCCCCTTTCCCTTTTCTCCTCCGTCACCTCGAGACCTTTCTGGACCCAGTTCTCTATGTCCTGTATGGAGAGCCTCCCCAGTATCTGGGGAGCGGACCTGAAGTACTGCACCGCAAGGTTCATCATCTTTGCCTTGCCGGCCTTGGCACCGGCGCCGAGAAGACTGTGCGCATCGTATTCAGCCTTGACGCGCGGGCTCTTCTCGATAAGGTAGATGCCCATGCGCGCCCAGCGCTCGAAGTCGCAGACGTCGATCTTTTTTATCACCTCGGGGCTCTCCCTGAAATATTCCTTGGCTGCCTTCCAGGACATCCCTGCTATCTCAAGCCCCAGGAGAACCCACTGCTCAAGCTTTTCAGCACCGAGGTCTTCAAAGACGGCGGGACTCGAGTCGAAATACTGGATCGCGACGTCCTGGTCTATATCGGCGAGGGCATTGCCGCACCTCAACCACTCCGAGATGCCCTCCGGGGCCATTTCGGAAACGAGGGGCAAAGTCCGGTATGCTCGCTCCACAACACTCCATTTCGACCTGCCCATTTCGACGAGCGCCTTAAGGGCATCCCCCCGCGATGGGGACCTCAGGGATGACAGTGTCCTATGCCCTGAACTGAGCAGGAATACCGCAAAGGACGCGTCCAGCGACGTGAAGGAATCGATTAGCAAAAGGTAGGACCGCATTCCCTCTTCGTCCAGAAGCGGGCTTACTTTACTGAGCGCCTCCTCGACAAGCCCGGCATTCCCGAGCTTCTCGCCCAGGGTCTTGCCGAGCCCAGCCAGGACAGGATTTTCCGATAGCATACTCATCTTATCCTCTTAGATGCATGTCATTCCCGCAAGCGAAGCGCGTCGGGAATCTCTCTTGAAGAAAGATTCCGGACCTGCCTGCCGGACAGGCAGGCAAGCCGGAATGACAGAAAAACGATGATTTCCCGAATTCATAAACATACTCTCATATCACCGCTGACACGATCTCTTCCAGCGTTTTCTGAATTTCGGGGTCGTCAGTGATCGGACGTACCATCGCTACCGCGCAGGCCCGCCTCGGATCGACGCCCTTCCGGATCAGCGTCCCGGCATAGATCAGGAGTCTCGTGCTTACCCCTTCATCGAGGCCCCTGCCCTTCATGGTGCGGAACTTTTCGGCAATTTTCCTCAGGTTCGCCGCTTCGCTACGGTCCACACCGCTTTCGTGAATCACGATCTCCTCTTCAAGCTGCGCGGAGGGGTAATCGAAATCGATCGAAATAAAACGCTGTTTCGTGCTCTGCTTCAGGTCCTTCAATACGGTCTGATACCCGGGGTTGTAAGAAATGACAAGCATGAAGTTGTCAGTCGCTTCTATTATATGGCCAAGCTTCTCAAGGGGAAGAACACGCCTGTCATCGGTGAGCGGATGGATGACCACCGTTGTGTCCTTCCTCGCCTCGACGATCTCATCGAGATAGCATATCCCCCCGTGTCTGACCGCAAGGGTCACCGGGCCGTCCTGCCAGCGGATGCCGGGCTTGTCGAGGAGATAACGACCAACCAGGTCGCTTGCGGTAAGGTCTTCGTGACACGCCACCGTAATAAGGGGGAGATTCACCTTATACGCCATGTAGGAGAGGAACCTGGTCTTCCCGCACCCGGTGGGACCTTTCAGCATCAGGGGAAGCTTGCTTTCGTAGGCTATTTCGAACAGACTCACCTCATCCTGTATGGGGAGATAAAAGGGCTCCTTCTCGATCCTGTAATCCTGCATATTGATCTCAAGCGACATCTGCTGCGCAAACTCCCTCATGTTTCTTCTCCTTTCTCAGTTAAACCGGCAGTCACTGCCTGACTGACCATCGTAATCCTCAGCCCGAACGCCGAAGAAGTCTCTTCAATCGCTCTCACCGTCGCATCCTTTATCAACTCCTCCGGCAGTCCGTAAACTATGGAGTTCACGACGAGGGTGAAACTGTTTACCGGGTCTCCATCCCTGCCATTGAGCTGAAAAGACTTGTGAGCACCCACAGTATTGGCATGGAGAAACCCCGAAGCGTGTTCGATATACGCCTTGATGTGGCCTATCACCTTCGCTCCGCCCTTTATACAAGCGTCTGAGATGGACTTCATCAGGTCGGCGGCAAACCTCCGGAGCTCAGTGCTCTCTATTTCCGTCTCCCTCGACAGGGAGTAACTCACTGCATAAGCCTTCACGTCCTCGTGCAGCGGGCTCGGGACTATCAGCCTGAGACGCTCCTTCATACTCATACCTGCACCGTTATCTTCTCTGTCGCCTGAACAAGAGATTCAAATCCATCGCCCCTCGTGGTGGAGAGATGGACAATCCGCGCACCGGGGTTGATAAGGCGGACGGATTCGCCGGCCCGGGCAATCGCCTCGGCAGAAGCCATATCGACCTTGCTGAGGGCTATGATATCGGCGTCCTTTAACTGGGTGCTCACAAGTCTTTTCAGCGACTCGTAGGTCAGAAGTTTTTCCTCCCGTGTAGTGTCGAAGAGAACGATGGTGGGGCCCATGGATACATCCTGCTTCCGACCCCATGAAAGAATTGTCGCCCTGATCGAACTCGGAACAGCTATGCCGGTGGGCTCTATAATCACGATCTCAGGCTTTGGCCCTTCTGAAAGGAGTTGTAATGTTTTCATCAGATTCCCTGCCACCTGGCAGCAGATACAGCCGCCGCCGATATCCTTTACCGTAAGGCCGTATTCCTGGATCACCTTGCCGTCCACAGGGATGGCGCCTACCTCATTCACAAGAATCGCGACCCTGGAGCCCTTCAGGGAAAGCGCCCTGCTGAGGGCGATGATCAGCGTCGTCTTGCCCGAGCCGAGCCATCCTGCAATCTGCACGAGCTTCATCACGAAACTTTCCGGGCCGGTTCGGGTTTTGCGCCTTTGAGGGCGTTTATGAGCGCCTCCATGTTTTCCTTCGGCACCTCCGGCCAGAGATCACAGCCCGGCCACACTGCGCTCGCCCCCCCTTTGAGGGAATCGAGGACAGCGGGGCCCACATCTTGCATTTCGCCTTTATGGAGGACCTTGATCGGATCGAAGTTGCCGAGGATAATCGCCCCGGCCCCGAGCTTCTGTCTTGTATCGGCCATGCAGTTCTTCTGGTCGACGCTTATCGCGTCGGCGCCGCACTCCGCCATATCGGTGATGATCGAGTTCGTGTCTCCGCAGATATGAAGGATGCTAGGCCGCGACATTTCAGAAAGAATCCTGATCAGATGGGGTTTGATAAGACTCCTGAAACTCTTCGGGCTCATCACATCCGACGTTCCCCCCATCTCCCGGAGGGTAATGTAGTCGGCTCCCGCATCGCGGTAGATCCGCGAGACGCGGACGATGAAGTCGCTCAGTCTCTCGAGAAGCCGATTCGTCTTTTCGGGCTCGAGGAAAGACTCTTCGAAAAGCTCGTCGAGTTCCTTCACCTGGCCCGCGAGGGTGAAGGGGCCGAGCAGATAGGTCCCGATCGCCACCTTGTCGCCCAGCTCCCTGCGAAGCGCCTTGATCGCACCCGTGACGACGGGAATCCGTCCTGCATGCTCCAGATCTCCGGGGATGCCGACATCGTTCACGTCCTTCACCGACTTCTCGCTTACCGTGGGATAGAGAAGGCCCTCCACTTCGTCGTAGAAATTCATCTTCGCACCGAGCGCCTCTGCCTCGACCCCGAGGTCAAAAGGCACGACCGCGCATTCGTACCCGAACTCGCGGTACATGCCGGCTGCCGCCCTTGCCATCAATTCGGAGTCCCTATGCACCCGCGAAAAGACTATCCCGTACTTATCGAGCACCGGCTTGATCACGTTGCCCATACCGCTGAAAATCGGCGGACGGTCGACCTTCTCGCCTTTCAAAAACTTTAATACCCTTTCTTTTGGCGTCATCTCAGGTGACATATCTCTCCTTTCGTCCGCCCGTTTTGAAGCGGTCTGCCGTTTCTTGTGAAGAGCGGCATTATCTTTTTCCGGATTCATTGCTTTCGGCGCGCAACTCATGGTTTATTATTCAAGCTGCGCCGCGTGAATAACAATCGGGTTTTCACCCGATGCAGCCGGGGAAAAGACCTGATTTTCTTGCCGGAGGAGCATGGAAAAGAGATGCCGCTTGTCGTACTGCCGGCGGTCCGTTTTCGGGATGGGAAAGGTCTGTGGAATATCGGAGTCGGGTGAGAGGGGGACCGGTCTTTTCTTAAAGGGGCGTGAGGCCTTCCCGGATCGCGTATTTGGTCAGTTCGGCTATGCGATGGATGTTCAGCTTGGTCATGATGTTCGTCCGGTGTGTCTCGACAGTCTTGATGCTCACGTGGAGTTGGGTCGCGATCTCCTTCGCCGTCCTGCCTTCGGCCAGGAGCTGGAGCACCTCCCTCTCCCTGTCCGACAGAAGGGAAAAGGCCGAGGACTCGGGCTGCGGACTATGGCGGACATAATTCTCGACAACCACGCCTGATATGTCGGGGCTGAGATAGACCTTGTTCGAGATCACGGTGCGGATAGCTGTTTCGAGTTCGTCGAAGACGCAGTCCTTCGAGAGGTACGCAGCGGCCCCGGCTTTCAGCATTTCGGAGACGAACCTCCTGTCGGAATGCATCGAGACTGCGACGACTTTCACGCCCGGACAGTCGGCCATGATCTGCCGGGTCGCTTCTATGCCGTTCAGATCCGGCATCGCCACGTCGATGATGACGATATCGGGCGAATGCTTTTTTGCGAGCTGTACGGTGGTCCTTCCGTCCTCGGCCTCCCCCACCACTCTGATTTCGGTGTTCTTTGCGAGAAGCGTGCGGAGTCCGTCGCGTACGATCTTGTGGTCATCTGCAAGAAGGACTTTGAGACTCATTTCGTCACCCCCGCGACCTGCTCCGTCCTGACAGGCGCCGTCAGCGCGACCAGGGTCCCCGCCCCAGGACTCGTCTCGATCACAAAGGTGCCGCCGAAATGCTTCAGCCTCTCGCGAATGCTGAAAAAGCCGAAGGTGTTCTTCTCGATCCCCGAGGCGTGAAATCCGAGCCCGTCATCTTTCACAGTTATCTCCATGTTATCGCCCGTCCTCTTTATGAAAACCTCAGTCTTCGTTGCGTGCGCATGCTTCACGACGTTCATGAACAATTCCCGGATCGCCTGGAACATAAGGATGCTCACATCCTTGTCCAGAGGCTTGACCGCACCGTCGTTTTCACACGTAAAGAGAATTCCGTACTGTTTCTGCATCTGCTCGCAGAGCCATTCTATCGTCGCCTCGAACCCGAGTTCATACAGGATGGGAGGGCTCAGTTCGAAGGTCAGAGACTTTGTATACCGGATCGTCTGATCGAGGAGAGCCCAGATGTCCGAAAGGAGCTCACCGTGTCCGTCGGAAGTGAGGGCGTCTCTCAGCGCTCCGAGTTTGAGCTTCGTGATCGCAAGGGCCTGGCCGATATGGTCATGGAGGTCCGTCGCGATGCGCCTCCGTTCCCTTTCCTCGGCAAGGGAGAGCTCCGAAGCGAGAGACCTGAGCTGTGCCTGGTAAGCCTTCACCTCTTCCTCCGCCTGCTTGCGCTCGGTGATGTCCCTCTGGATGATGATGAAATGGGTGACCTTGCCGCCGTCGTTCCGTATCGGCGCGATCTGCCATTCCAGGTTGAATTGCGTCCCGTCCCTGTGGAAGGTCGTCGTCTCAAGGCGGAATGCGTCGCCCTCGTCGAGCTCGGACCGCTCGGTGATCGTCCCCTGCTGGACGACGGAGGGGTTCTGCACCACCTCCTCCGGAGTGTATCC
Source organism: Nitrospirota bacterium (assembly GCA_023475105.1). GTDB lineage: Bacteria > Nitrospirota > Thermodesulfovibrionia > Thermodesulfovibrionales > UBA9159 > JAMCWJ01. Next base: position 4,866 of record JAMCWJ010000085.1, on the reverse strand, counting down.
CGTCATCTTCGTAAAGGCCTGATTGACGAAGACGACCTTCGAGCCGGAGGTATTCAGACCTGCGGTCGTAATCACGATCGAATCGTTTGCCTGCTGGATCGCCGATTCGAGCAGCCGCAGTCTCCCGAGGGTATTTCTGCGCTCCGTGACATTGTTGAAGAAGGTGAGCGTCGCAGGTCTGCCCATCCAGGTGATCAGGACCGTGTTGATCTCGACCCACTTTATCGTCCCTTCCTTGTCGATGATCCTGCAGGAATAGACATTCGGCATATTATCGCCCCTCAACCTTCTCAGGTACCGCTCCATCATAAAGTCCCTGTCACCGGGATGAATGAACTCGATGAAGGGTCTCGCGGCGAGCTCTTTCTCGGAATAACCGGTGATCTTTTCCGCCTTGGGATTCACGTATCTGAGAAAGCCGTCCTGACTGATCACGATCCCCTCGTTGGCGTTCTCGGCTACGAGGCGATATTTCTTTTCAGAGCTCCTGAGGATCTCTTCAGCCCATTGCCGCTCCTTGATCTCCTGTTTCAGCTCCTCATTGGCCTTCTTCAACTCCGCGGTGCGCTTCCTGACCGTCTTCTCGAGATGGGTGCGGCATTTCTTCAACAGCGACTCGTTCTGTTTGCGCTCAGTGATGTCGTTTCCGACGCAGAGAATCTCGGTCACCCGGCCGGTCTCGTCATAGATCGCTTTATTGGTCCAGCCGATCCAGACTTCGCCGCCGTCCCTGCGGACATTCTTGTGCTCCAGATTCGCATACCGGAGCGGCTGCCTGCCGATGTTCTTCAGCATCGACCTGATTTCCCGTTCAGATCTGTCGGTTTTCGGGACGATCGTCCCGACGACGCTCGTGCAGATTATCTCGTCCTGCCTAAACCCGAAGAACCGCTGCCCGAACTCATTGAGAAAGGTTATGTTTCCCTCCAGGTCGAGTCGCATGATGATGCTGTTCACGTTCTCGACGAGTTGTCCGTACCTCGCCTCGCTCTCGCGGAGGGCCTTCCTGACCTCCTTCTCGTTGGTGATGTCTTCAAGGATGCAGATCATCCCCAGATAGCTTCCATCGCGCACGATCGGGATCAGCCACCCCGACTGGTAGGTCTGCCTTCCCGCCGGGGTGAGCACAGGCACTTCCGAATAATAGACCGGCCGGAGAGTCTCCTTTGCTTCCCTGTAATGCTGCCTGAAGTAATCGATGGTGCTTTCGGAGGAATCCTCGAGCACGCGATACCCTCGGAGCTTTTGCTTCGTGACGCCTGCGATCATCTCCATGCCCTTGTTGGCATAATAGATGAGGTCGTGTTCGTTCGCCACCCAGATGCCGCAGGTGAGTCCGTCAAGGATGCTTTCGTAAAGGTCTTTGGTGTCGAGAGGGGCGCACTGCTCCGCAGCGTGTCGGAAGGACTTCTGTGCCACGGGACTATTTCGCGGTATCTTTTTCGTTTTTCGTCTCCGCCCGGCTACCTAATTTATTATAATGCATAAACCGTTGTCTTTTTTGAAAGACCCCGCCTTTTCAAAAGCGCCCGAACGGCCGTGTCATTCCTGAAGGCTTCCCAGGGAGGCCCGGGGCGCAGCAGGGTCTTGAGGGTGCAAGCGGTTTCCCTTTGTCGGGCCTTCGCTCTATAATACTGTTATGGGAAAGAAGGCCGCGCTGTTTATCAGCTGCGGGATTTTCAGAGAAGAACTGGAATACCTCATCAGGGAGAAGGGCTTCGATGGGAACGTCGTTTTCCTCGACGCCGCCTTGCACGTCAATTTCGACAAGCTGAAGGCGACGCTGATCGGGGCGCTCGAAAAGGGCGCTGATGCCGGAAGGATGATCAAGGTTCTGTACGGACATTGCCATCCAGAGATCCGGGAAATCCTCGAGCGCTATGGCGCAAAAAGGCTTGCTGCCGGCAACTGCCTGGAGGCGATGGCCGGACCCGACGAGGTTATCCGCCTGAACTCCGAGGCAACGAGTTTCTTCCTTTCAGCCGGCTGGGTGAACAATTGGGAAAATATGTTCGCCCTCGGAAAAGAGGATTTCGGTTTCGACTTTAAGGAGATGTTCTCGCAATATAAGCGCATCGTCGTCTTCGAAACGGGCGTCATTCCGATCGACGAGGAAAAAGTGCGCAAATTCAGCGACTTCACCGGTCTTCCGGTCGAAAGGAAGAGGATCACCCTCGATCGTCTCCTGGACCTTATCACAGGTATTTGACGACGCATTTCCCCTTCTCCTATTCTTGCCTATGGTTGCCGCACTCGAAGGAAGACACGGCCTCCTGCCCTGCTCTCAGCTTCCTGTCCCTGCACTAAGGTTTTGTGTGAATCAATTCGGTTTTCACATCGACAGGCCGTGAAAGGGTCAGCCCGACGGGCGAGTATTTCACGACCCTCTCAAAGACTTTCCTGATCGCTTCCCGCCCCGCATCACTCTCAATCTTCACCGTCGCCTTTACCGTATGATAGCCGGGCAGGTCCTTCAACCCATCTATGCCGGCAAGACCGAGAAAACCGGGGAGGTCGATGTATCCTTCCAAATCCACGCCGACGTTCTTTAATTCTATCCCCTGCAGTGCGGCATTCAGGGAAAGACCGACGCAGAGACAGGCGCCGTAGCACGCAAGCAATATCTCGTGAGGGCTTGCCGTCGTGTCGGTGCCCGCCACCGCCTCGGGCTCATCGAATTTCAAGGCAAAGTTCCTGAGTTTTGCCTCCGACCTCAGTCCACCTTTCCATTTTGTCTTCGCGGTCCAGATAGTCGCCCCCTTTCGCGGATCGTCCATCACCGCGCTGACAGTAGCCTTGAATAACCCGACATCCACTTCGTTGATCATCTTTGTCGTAGTCCCCATGCTCTGCACCTTCCTTTCTTTTCTGTCCGGTGAAGCAATTTATTTGCCAGCGCTGACGGGAATCTTTCCGCGCCTCAGAGACCCCGCAGAGTTCTTTCGGGAAATAAGCAATTACAGGAGGTTGAGGAAAACTTTCGTTCGCCTTCTACGGAAGGCGCAACTCCCCGGCTGCGCAAATTCTTTGCATAATGCAAGCTGGAAACGATTAAGTTTTCTCGATCTGCCGCAAGCCTCGGACGGTTCACGATAAAACAGCCGTTTCCTTGCACTGCAAAATGCAGTCATTGCCGGAGCCGCGGTTGGAGGCCGATGCTACACTGGCACAAAGGACAGCCCGAACAGGCGCTCGACAAGCCAGACCAGACCGAACACCAGGATCACCGAAGAAAGGGCAAAGACCACTTTTCGTCGAAACCTCTGCCTTCCGATCCAGACGGTGGCAGGGTAAAGCGCGGCCACGATGCAGACCTGGCCTACTTCAACCCCGGCATTAAAGGCGAGAAGAGAAGGCACCAATCCCTTAGTCGGAAGGCCGAGGCCGCGCAGGGCGTTAGCAAAACCGAAGCCATGCACCAGACCGAAGAAGAAGGTGAGTATCCAGCGATGGTCGGCCTTATTGACAAAGAAATTCTCGCATGCGACATAGGTGATGCTGAGGGCGATGCCGGACTCGATGAGGCGCACCGGCAGCACGACCACTTGCAGGGCCGCCAGGATCAGCGTCAGGCTGTGCGCCACCGTGAAGGCGGTGACGATCTTCACGAGACCCCTGAAGCGGCCGCCTATGAGAATCAGCGCACAGAGGAACATGATATGGTCATAGCCCAGGAAGATATGTTCGATGCCCAGTCTCACAAATTTGCCGAATTGCTCTCCGAGGCTCGCCTGGTCGCCCAGCGGGAAGCTCTGTCCGGGATTCCCATAGGTAAGAACGGTCTGATGAACCTGGTCTCCCGCCTGGATCTTGACGAGGTTCTTATGCTGCTTCCCGAGGGCTTTGAAGAAATCGATCTTCACTGAAACAGTTGCCGGCGGCTGTCTGAGCTTCCCGCTGAAGACAAAACCGACGAGGGTCCGGCCGGAACCGTCGTCTCTCAACCAGGTCTTCAGCCGCTCGGGCGACACCCGGGAAGAATTCACTTCCAGTACGGCATGCGTCTCAAGGTAATCATACATGGCGTCCACCCGGGCGCCCGACAGGCCGCCGGCGGCGAACTGATCACCCTCTGCACGGAAACCGAAACTCCTCGACAGATCGGAAAGAACGAAGGTGAACTCGGCCTCCAGACTGTCCGGGTTGACGACCACACTGGTGTAGCTTGTATCCGGTTCATGGGCGTCGGCCACGGCAGGACCCAACAGAAAGAATATCCACAGAACCGCGGCTAGAAACACAAGGTGCCCTTCGCCCTGCTCGCCAGGGTAATGAGGTTCATCGCCCCCGCCGCCTTGACCCCCGGGATCAGGTCTGCCTCGGTAATCTTCTTGTTCGCCATGCTCTGAGAGCAGCACTGGACTTCCACACCGATCTCCATCGCCTCGCTCAGTCTCTGGGCAAGCGTCGGAACGCCCGGCTGCGGGACCTCATTCTTTCCGATCGCTCCTTCCACCATCACATCGACGCCCTGCTGAATGCAATACAGTATCGTCTTGTAGTTTGCCGATGCCGCGAGAGTGGCGAACATCAGGGCCGACCGCGTTCTCGCCATGTTGTCGAACCCCGAAGCTGCGAGGACGATAAAAAGGTCCTCCACCTCCTTCTTCTCCGCGTTTTTCATTTCAAGAACCTTCGCCGTTGTCATTCTTACCTCCCTCCTGTTTTGCCTTGCTTGTGTAACGCACTTTCCCTTTCCCTGCTCTTCGACGCCCGCAAAAGCGTCCCGCTCACGCGTCCCTCCCCTGACCGCCGTTCATGATCTTCGAGAGAACAGCTCCGAACTCCCCTTGTTTCAGCACCTGCACGGTGAGCTCCTCCTTGATATCCGTCACGTCCGTCCGGCTTCTGACAAAATGGGTGAGG
>JAMCWJ010000095.1 GCA_023475105.1 Nitrospirota bacterium | reverse complement strand
TTCCACCATGGTATTCCAGGCGCCGCAATCAGGGCATTTGCCGAGCCACTTCGCACTGGTATAACCACAAGCCTGGCACTGATAAAAGTACTTGAGTTTAGACATCAGAGGTTCAGAAGTCCCATTCCTTTACCGAGATGATAAGCCTTTCGTATCGCTTCGGTCACGAACTCCTTCGCCTTTCTCACGGATTCAAGAGGGGCATGTCCTGTTGCGAGGGACGCGGCAATGGCCGCTGAAAATGCACAGCCTGTACCGTGGTAATTACCCTCGATTTTCGGTCCTTCCAACTCGTGAAAATCACTTCCGTCGTAATAGAGGTCGAGGGTCAGTCTCTCGAGATGGCCTCCTGTAATCACGACCACCTCCGGTCCCATGTCCTTCAGTCTCAGGGCGGCCTCTCTCATCTGCTCTTCGCCCTCGATGTTCAGTCCGGTAAAGACGGACGCCTCATAGATGTTCGGCGTGATCACCCTCGCGAGGGGGAAAAGCAGATCCCTGATCTTGTCGAGAGTGCCCCCCTCGACAAGGCTGGTACCCGAAGAGGAGACCGTGACCGGATCGACCACGAGATTTCGGAGAGGTATCCCCCGTATTTTCCCGGCGGCCGCCTCGACCACCTTCGTGGTGTAAAGCATGCCCGTCTTCAGGGCGTCCGGCGTAATGTCCTCGAAAAGAACGTCCATCTGCGTCAGAAAAAAATTTTCTTCGACCGGAAAAATCCCTCCTATACCGGAGGTGTTCTGCGCGGTAAAAGCAGCGGGGACGGATAATCCGTGGACCCCGAAGGCCCTGAAGACCTTCAGGTCCGCCTGCAACCCTGCGCCCCCTGTGGGGTCGGAGCCTGCTATGGTCAGCGCGCATTTCATCATTTACATTATACCCGTTCTCATACCTCTTTCGCGTTCCGCTCCGGGCGATCAGGGCATCTTCCCGGGGGACATAGTTCCCTCTGCCCCGCCTGGGCCTATGGTATCATATCCGCAGATGAAGCGGGTAGTTGTCACAGGCATCGGGGCGGTCACGCCTTTGGGCAACAGTTTTTCAGGATCATGGGAAAGGATGGCGAGGGGAGAGTCCGGGATAGCTACAGTCGCAAGGTTTGACGCATCTCATCTGCCCTGGAGACTGGCGGGCGAACTGAAAGGGTTCTGCCCGGAGGCATATCAGGAACGGAAAGAGATAATCAGGACGGATCCCTTCATCCATTACGCGGTCGCCGCCGCAGTAATGACGGCAGAGGACGCGGCACTGATTTCCTCCGACCCGTCACCCGTCATGCAATACGCGTTACCCGCTTCAGCAGGCGTAATAATAGGCTCGAGCAGAGGCGGGATAAGCACGATAGAAAGGGCGTTGATCAAGAGCCGGGCCCAAGACGTGAAATCCGAAACCCGAAAACGGCCTTCATCTCCTTACCTCATGCCGTCTAGCACCGTCAGTATGGCGGCCTCGTATGCAGCCCGGAAACTGGGAGCAAAGGGAAACTGTCTCGGCATCTCGAACGCCTGCGCCTCGGGAGCAAATGCAGTGGGGGAGGCCTTCAGACTCATCCGGTCCGGTTATGCCCGCCTCGTCATCGCCGGCGGTTCGGAAGCGCCCGTCTGCCGCCTTTGCATGGAAGGCTACGGGGTCTCCGGCGTCTTGTCGACGCATCGGTGCGCTCGGGGTGAAGCAGGGGCCCCGAGACCGTTCGACAGGGGGAGAGACGGGTTCGTGCTCTCCGAAGGGGCTTGCCTGCTGGCGCTTGAAGAGTACGACAGTGCGGTCCGGAGGGGCGCGGCGATATATGGAGAGATCATAGGTTACGCAAATACGACCGATTCCTTTCACATGACGAAACCCGATGCCGAAGGGGAGTCGGCGGCAATTGTGGCGGCCCTGGATGAGGCGGGGATAACGCCCGGTGAAGTGGACTATATCAATACGCACGGCACTGGCACACGGATAGGCGATTCTGCCGAGGCGCGGGCCGTGGGGACCGTGTTCGGGAGCAGGGCTTCGGCAATCCCGGCCACAGCGGTGAAATCAGCCACAGGACATATGCTCGCCGCCTCGGGCGCCTTCGAGATCGCCTGTACGCTGATGTCGCTGAGAGAGGGAATCATACCCCCCACCATAAACCTCGGCGACAGAGACCCTGAATGCAACATCAATATTGTCACCGAAAAGAGGGATGCTGATATCAGGATCGCCCTTTCGAATTCCTTCGGCTTCGGGGGGGTGAACGCGGTGGTTGTGCTGAAAAGTATGGGATGATGCGAGTTGCCGAAAACGGTTCCGGCCCGAGAGAAGCCTCGCTATATCTCTTTCTCGCATGGCCATCACGAAGGCAAGAGCGTCGCCGACGACGATGATCGGGATGATCGGTGCTTCACTCGGACCGACGCTGAAGCCCATCTCCCTGAACCCCTTGAGCATCTTCCTCGTGTTCTTCCAGAGTCTTTCTCTCCGCCCGGTGGGCAGAAAAAAAGACGGACAGGCTGTGCCTGTCCGTCTCAGTATCACGTTCTCATTCAAGGGAGACCTTCAGAAGCTTTCCCTGAACTCCATAGGGATCTTCGATCACAACTCCCTTCTGGAAATTGAGTTTCTTCTTGCCCCGCTCATTAAGATATTTCTTCAGTTCGAGGTTCACCACGATCGGCACGTCGACGCCGGCTTTTGCAAGCGCCTGCCGCAGCAAACTCTCCGCCTTCATCGCGAATGCGGTCGAGTCCCCGAGTATCCTCATAGCTTCCGTCGGGTTATGGAAACCAACAGAATTCTCGGCGCCCACATACAGCGAGCGGAAGAAGGCCTCCATGTAGTAGTCTTTCGCCTTATCATAAAGGTCCTTGTCGATATTTTTTCCAGCCGCCTGAAGCGCATGGACCTTCTCGAAGAGCTTCGCGACGGTTGCGGTTGCGTATCCCGAACGCAGCATGAGCGAGGCGGTCCTGTCCTGGATGGCGGTCACCTGTCCCCTCAGCCATTCGGCGCTCTCGGGATGACACTGTATGCACGCCTTCATGTCGTTCTTGATGGGGCTCATTACGCGGTGATCGGAAACCTTGGATGCCCCCACCTTGGTATACGGCATATGACAGTCGGCACAGGCTGCGCCGGCCTTCCAGTGGACGCTGTTGTACGAGAACATCTCGAACTCCGGATGGCGCATGAACGGCATCTTAAATCCTGTGACCTTCTGCGTCCATTCGCCCACCGAAGGATCGCTTCTAATCTGCTTGATGATATTCTCGACCGATATGTTCTCCCACTTGCTTCCCTGCCACGGAAAGTAAATCCCGACCGATTTCTTATTTTCATCTTTCCTGATGTTATAAGTGACATGGCACTGCGCGCAGACAATGCTCCGCATCTCCTGGTGCGTCAATTTGGCCGGATCGACTCCGATATTCTCAAGGGCCTTGACGAGCGTGAACCCCCTCGATATTTTCAGTGACATGTCCTTATTGTCGTGGCAGTCGATGCAGGAAAGGCCCAGTTCCCGGTGTTTTTCCGGAATCATATGGCGGACTTCATCCCATGGTTTCATATAATAGTCCAGCCCCTTCTCCCTCTCCAATTTTTGAGCATAGGGAGTTTTACAGGTGAGGCATACGCCTCCGGCAGCCACCCTCGATGGATCGACATCCACCTGATCTTTGAGCATATAGGCATGCCCTCTCGGCTCGTTATATTCGACCCCGAAACCCCATCCATTGAACAGCAAGGCCATATAGGGAAATTCGGAAAGCTTATCGTAGGTTATCCTGTCGGCGTCAAATCCCCTCTTGAACTTGCTCTTGCCGGCCAGCGTAGCCTCCGCCGTCTTCTTCCATAGATCATATTCGATCGGGTACGCCTTCCCCCATTCCGCCGGCTCTACTTCACCGTCCGCAATTTTCACCGGTCTTACCTGCTCCGACTTCGGCTTCTGGCATGCGGACAGAAAAGCAAGCGGAGCCAGAATCGCCAGGAGCAGAGCCATTCTCGGCCAAAATCCCCTTCTCATCTGAAACCTCCTTCTTATAGTGTCTCTATTGCGCCGGTGCGCCTATGTGCGATCCTGCGGTGGCAGTCCCAGCACTGCCGGTCGTGGCCGATCATGTCCACCGTCGCTTCATGGCAGCGGATGCAATTCGTCTGCAGGACCTTTCTCCCGTGGTCAGTGATCCGTATCCGATCGGGCGCCAGACCGGAGTAGAAGAACCCCGCGTCTTTCAGTCCATCGATCGACTTCCAGATGTAATGGGCGACCATATTCCGGTTCGGAAGATGGCAGTCAACACAATTTTTTCTCCTGTGCGCACCCGCGTGGGACCATGCCTCGAATTGCGCTTCCATCACGTGGCAGCCTCCGCAGAAGATCGGCGCCTCGGACTTCGCAAGCAGCCTCGGAGGCCCGAGGAGGATGAAAAACGCTGCGACAGCTCCTGCGACGGATAACGCAGCGAGATATTTCCCAATTTTCCTGGACTTTCCATGGCTCATTATCTTCACCTCCTTTGAAAAGAAAGGGCGTCCACGGCGTGTTCCCGGCTATCCTGCGGTCATAGGGTTTCTTTCCTATAATCTCAGTATATCAACTTCTCATTAGTAAGCAAGCTATACTGAGGACATAAAAAACGCGATAACCAGCTGAAAATGTGAACATTTGTGCGGTGCGTTCGGCATCAGACTTGCCTCTTGACTTTTGAGATTCTCAAACCGAAGATTGTCGAGTACCTTCCGACTTATTGTTTGCGGATCTGCCCCGAAGAATGAGCAGGTCGCTCGGTGCGGACCTTCAGTGAGCAGATGTTGCACAGATTCTACTCAGTGAAACCTTGTTTGGCTGTAACAGCTGCCCTCAGCCCTTCAGTGGGGATGCGACTTTCAGGACGTGCTCGGATGACAGTTTCATCTTCAAAAACCTGCTTGATGGTCAATAAAAGAAGTACTGCTCCGCTATATCTCTTTTTCGTATACGCGGTATCTCTTGTAAAGTCTTCCCCCGATCATCTCGACGAGCCTCTGCACCGCGATATTGTCTTCGAGTATCCAGGAAAACTCGACCCTGCTGTACCCTCCTCCGCGCACGCCCTTGAACCCCTCCCTGAAGAGGAGGGCGTCCACCCCTCTGTTCCTGTATTCCTTTTTTATTCCGAGGAGGAGAAGCCTCAGATCACTGATCTGCCTGGAATAATAAAGCGTCTTGAGCACGGTGAGCGGGTTGAGCCTGCCCTTCATGTGTCTGAGGACATGGTTGAAATCCGGAAGCAGTCCCATGAAGCCGACCGGCACCCCGTCGTCTTCGGCAATCAGCGTGAGTTCGGGCACAGCGATCTGTTTCAGTCTTTCTCCAAGATAGGTGATCTCGCGGTCGGTGAGCGGAATGAAGCCCCAGTTCTTCTCCCATGCCGAATTATAGACCTCTTTGAATACCTGCATCTCCTTCTCAAACTGTTTCTTGTCCACGGGCCTCACTGTGATGCCCCTCTTTTCGGCGATGACCGCCACTCTCAGGACCTTCTCGGGCAGGGCTTCCTTCACTCGGTAGATGAATGCGAAGAGGTCCTTCACCTTATGCATTCCATACGCTTCCATCAGCGCAGCATAGTAAGGGGGGTTATAGGGCGTCATCAGCATGGGGGGCTGGTCGAACCCTTCGACCAGAAAACCGCACTCCTCATTCGTCGAAAAGTTCATCGGGCCTCTCATTGCGCTCATTCCCCCTTCCTTCAATGCGGCCCTCGCCGTACCCAGCAATGCGCCGGCGACCTCCCTGTCGTCGATCGCCTCGAAAAACCCGAAAAAACCTACCCTTTCCCTGTGAAAGTCCATGTGCCTGTAATTGATGACTGAAGTCACCCTACCCACGGTCCTTCTTGCCTTCTTTGCAAGAAAGTATCTTGCCTCTGCATGGGCAAAGAAGGGATTTTTTTTCGAGAATTGCTGCCGCATCTCCCTTTTGAGAAGGGAAACATACAAGGGGTCCCTCGCATAAAGGGAACGGGGAAAATCTATGAATTCATCGAGGTCTTTCGCCGACTTGACTTCAAGAATTTCCAAGGGTCAGCGTATGAGCCCCAGGGCCTTCCCCACTTTATCGAAGGCACCGAGGACCCTATCGAGCTGCTGTTCGGTATGCGTCGCCATGTAGCTCGTCCTGATGAGGGCTTTTCCGTCGGGAACAGCCGGGCTTACCGCGACGTTTGCAAATACTCCCTCATCCTGCAGCATCATGGCCATCCTGAAGGCAAGCTCGTTGTCGCCGACGATGATCGGGATGATCGGTGTTTCACTCGGACCGACGCTGAAGCCCATCTCCCTGAACCCCTTGAGCATCTTCCTCGTGTTCTTCCAGAGTCTTTCTATCCGCTCGGGTTCGTTTTCGATAATATCCACCGCAGCGCTCACCGCGGCGACGGAGGCAGGAGGAGGACTTGCGCTAAAAATGAGGGAGCGGGCGGAGTGCTTGATATAATGAACAACCTCCTCTGAAGAGGCGATGAAGCCGCCGATGGACGCAAGGGACTTGCTGTAGGTACCCATGATAAGGTCCACTTCCTCTTCGAGTCCGAAATGCTCGGCAGTGCCTCTTCCCGTCTTCCCGAGCACGCCTATGCCGTGCGCGTCATCGACCATCACCCTGGCTCCGTACATCCTCGCAAGCCTCACGACATTCGGCAAATCCACGACATCGCCCTCCATACTGAATACCCCGTCGACGACTATGAGTTTTCCCCTGCCGTCGTTCTGCTGAAGGACCCTCTCGAGATCAGCCATGTCATTGTGCCTGAACTTCCTCACCTCTCCGTAAGAAAGCCGGCAGCCGTCTATAATGCTTGCATGGTCCATCTTGTCGATGAGCACCACGTCGTCCTTTCCTACAAGCGCCGAGATCACACCCAGATTCACCTGAAACCCCGTCGAGAATACAAGGGCCGCCTCTTTCCTGATGAACCGTGCAAGCTTCTTCTCAAGTTCGACATGCATGTTCAGCGTGCCGTTGAGGAACCTCGAACCGGCACAACCCGTGCCGTATTTTCTCACCGCATCGAGCGCGGCGTCCTTCACCTTCGGATGGTTGGTGAGGCCGAGATAATTGTTCGACCCGACCATGATCATCTTCCTGCCGTTGATCACGACCTCGGGGTCCTGCGCGCTCTCGACGACTCTGAAATAGGGATAAAGGCCGACTGCCATCAGCTCCTTCGCTTTGGTAAACTTGGCGCATTTCTCAAAAATGTCCGTCGATTTTTTCACAGCCATTGATGAATCCTGTACCAATCTGCTGTCCATTTTATTCCTTCCTTTATCGTAACTTTCGGGACAAATCTGAAATCCTTTCGGGCCTTCGACGGATCGCAGGTCCAGTGCGTATACTTCATGTCCTTCAGCCTGTCTCTGCTTATAATGGACACGTCCTTGCTCACCCTTTCATTCACCTTCGCCAGAAGACTCATGAAGGCCGTGGGGATCCTTATCTTCACTGCTCTCGAATCCAGCACCTTTACGATTTCGTTCGCGATATCCTCATTCGAGTATACGTTTCCGTCGGACAAAAAATATATGCCCCCCTCCGCCTCTTTCTCTTCGGCAGCCATTATCAGTCCCCTCACAAGGTCATCGACGTACAGGAGTGAATAATAACATTTCCCCCAGTGGGGATAAAAGCCCTTTTTCAGTATCTTGAACAAGACATGAAAATCCTTGTCCCTCGGACCATAGACCGCAGGCGGCCGTATGATCGTTGCGGGCAGAGCGCCTTTGAACCTCATTATAGCACCTTCGCTTTCCAGTTTGCTTTTTCCGTAGCTCGAAACCGGTTTCGGCTCGCAGGTCTCGTCGAGGGAGGCGCCGTTTCTGCTGGGCCCCGCAGCGGCCAGGCTGCTCAGATGGATAAATCGTTTCATGCCTTTTGCCTTCACAGACACCGACATCAAAAGGTTCTCGGTACCCTTCGTGTTGACACAGAAAAAGTCCCCCTCTTCCCGTGCCTTTGTCAGTCCGGCAAGGTGAAACACGTAACTCAGGTCGGAGGGGATCCGGGCAAGAGACCCCTCATCCCCGCAGTCCCCGTAAAGCAAGGCCACCTTCAGACCTTCAATCCATTTGAGATTCGAGGTCTTTCTTACGAGACAGGTGACATCATACCCTTTCTTGATGAGTTCCTCAACAAGGTGACTCCCGATAAAGCCTGTCGCACCTGTCACAAGGGCCTTCATATGCCGCCGCTATTTTGAACAATCATGACATCCGGAGTCAAGCGTTAAAGGCTCATCGTCTCGAGCCGGGCAATTCTCTCTTCTATGGGCGGGTGGGTGCTGAAAAGCCTGAGCAACCCGCCGCCCGACAGCGGGTTTACGATAAACATATGGGACGTAGCGGGATTGGCGTTCATGGGTATTCTCTGTGAGGCAAGCCCGAGCTTGCGGAGGGCACCGGCGAGAAAACGCGGATTGCCCGAAAGTCTCGCGCCTCCTTCATCAGCGAGATACTCCCTGGACCGGGATATCGCCATCTGAACGATAAGCGCGGCGATCGGGCCTACGATCATCATCACGAGAGCCGCGATCGGGTTTCCGCCTTCGTCATCATCTCCCCTGCCGAATATAGCCGCCCATTGCGCCATCTGTGCAAGATAGCTTATGGCGCCCGCAAGGGTCGCCGCAACAGTGCTCACAAGAATATCCCTGTGAGTGATATGGGACAGTTCATGACCGATCACCCCGGAAAGTTCATCCGGGCTCAGAATCCGCATGATCCCGGTAGTCACCGCTACCGCCGCGTGACCGGGGTTTCTGCCGGTCGCAAAGGCGTTAGGCTGGTCTTCCTGGATAATGTACACCTTCGGCATGGGGATCCCGGCCTTCTGACTGAGCCTTCTTACAATGCCGTGCAGTTCAGGGGCCTCTGCCTCCGAGACCTGCTGCGCGCGGTACATCCTGAGCACGATCTTGTCACTGAACCAGTAGGTGAAAAAATTCATCCCCATGGCAAAGATGAGGGCTATGGTCATCCCTTGTTTCCCTCCGAAGGCCGCGCCTGCCCACACGAGGATGAGCGTTAGAAAGACAAGCAAAACCAGTGTTTTTATGTTATTCATATGTTTACCTCCTCTGAACAACTGCTTAACTATTTAATAATAACTGAAAAAGAAGTCAAATTCAATGGGTAGCAGGCCCGCAAGGCGTTTGACTTATCCCCTGTCCATGAGTTAATTTTCTATATGGATTCCGGGTCCACAATCGTCCTTGTGGCGCTGCTTTTTTCTCTGACAGTGCTTCTTAACCTTCCCTTCGGCTATTTCCGCGGGAAAGCGAAGAAGTATTCCTTCAGGTGGTTTCTCTGTATCCATCTGCCAATACCCCTGATATTCGCTGCGCGTGTCCTCTCTCACCTGGATTACCGGTACGTTCCTCTGTTTTTCCTCGGCGCCCTGACCGGTCAGCTCTTGGGGGGAAGGATGGGGTGCTAGGCCGTGCGGGCGGCCCTTCTCGTCGAACCCGGCAGGATAGAAATAGCCGAAAGAGACACCCCCAAGCCTTCCCGGGGTGAAGTGCTCATAAAGGTTCGCGCTGCGCTTACGTGCGGAACGGATCTGAAGGCATTTCTGAGGGGCCACCATGCGATCCCGATGCCGGGGGTCTTCGGTCATGAGTTCTCCGGTACGATCGAGGAGGCGGGGAAAGAGGTGAAACGATGGAAGCCCGGCGACGAAGTGATGGCGGTTCACAGCGCGCCCTGCCGGAGTTGCCGTTACTGCGGAAAGAAACTCTTCCACCTCTGCGAGAACATTATGAGCACGAAAGTGCTGGGCGCATTCGCCGACTACGTATTGCTTCCAGCGCATATTGTAAAGCAAAACCTTTTTCGTAAGCCGACATGCCTTTCCTTTGAGGAAGCGGCCATTCTCGAGCCCCTCTCATGCGTCACGCACGGCATGGCAGGGCTGAGAATCGGACGGGGTAATAAGGTGCTCATAATCGGCGCGGGTCCGATCGGGCTGCTGCATCTCCTGACAGCGAAGATGAAGCGGGCGGAGGTGATCGTCACGGGACTCGAAAAGGAAAGGCTGAAGCTGGCTGCGGAGCTGGGCGCTGATCGGGCCGTCGCCCCGGGGGAACTTCCGGAGACGGTGAAGGAGTTCTCCGGAGGCATGGGAGTCGATTTCGTGTTCGAATGCACCGGCCGGCCGGCCGTATGGGAGGATTCCGTGAAGTATCTGAGAAGGGGGGGGACGACGGTTCTCTTCGGCGGATGCAAATCCGGGACAAAGGTGACCTATGATACCTTCAGGCTCCATTACGACGAAATCACGCTGAGAGGGGTCTTTCATTTCACGCCCCGGGATGTGAGGGCCGCTTACGAGCTCATGAAAGGAAAAATCAGTGTCTCTCCTCTAATCAGCGGTCGCTATCCCCTGAGGGAACTTCAAATCCCCTTCGAAAAATTGACCAGGGGAGAAGGGGTGAAATACGCCGTCATTCCCTGATCGGTGAACAGATGAGAGTCGCTAAACTCTACCGCTTCGGTGACATTCGCATAGAAGACATGCCCGTTCCCCGGATCGCCCCGGGAGAGGCCCTGATCAGGACGAGGGCCTGCGGCATCTGCTCCGGAGACGTGATGCCCTGGTACATAGAGAAAAAGGCGCCCCTTGTCCTCGGCCATGAACCTGCGGGAGAGATCGTCGGGCTGGGGAAAGAACCCGCAGGTTCGTCGCCGTTTAAAGTGGGTGATAGGGTCTTTGTTCACCACCATGCACCCTGTATGGGATGCAGGCACTGCAGGAGAGGCGATCATGTCCAGTGCGAGACATGGCGCGCCATGGGGATACTTCCCGGCGGAATTTCCGAATACATAGCCGTTGCCGCGAACAACCTGCGAAACGACACGCTCCTCCTGAATGAGGAGATGAGCTACGAAGACGGGACCCTGATCGAACCCGTCGCGTGCGTGGTAAAGTCCTTCAGGAGGGCAGCGGTGAAAAAGGGAGATACAGTGCTCGTTATCGGGTTGGGGGTGATGGGACAGATCCACATACTTCTCGCAAGGGAATTCGGCGCGGAAACAGTGATCGGCGCTGACATGGTTCCCTTCAGGCTCGGCAAAGCACGAGCCTTCGGTGCGGACTGCGTGCTCGATGTCTCGGAAGAGGACCTTGTGGAAGGGGTGAGGGCTTTTACCGGCGGAGGCATGGCCGATATAGTGGTCGTCGGTCCAAACAGCGCCGGTGCGATGGAACTGGGGATGAGGGCCGCGGCCCGGGGAGGAACGGTCGTGTTTTTTACCCCTGCAAAACCAGGGGAAAGGCTCGACATCGATCCTAATTCCCTCTATTTCAGGGATATCACCGTTGTCATGAGTTATTCATGCGGTCCGGCGGAAACAAGAGAGGCGCTCAGGCTGATAGCCAAGGGGGTTGTAGACGCCGGGAGGCTCGTCACCCACAGATTTCCGATCGAAAAGACCGCTGAGGCCTTTCAGCTCACTTCTCAGGCAAGGGATTCGCTGAAAAGCGTCATTGTTTTTTAATAGGTAGATTCCGAAAGGAGGCGGACGGTGCCGAAAA
This sequence comes from Nitrospirota bacterium, assembly GCA_023475105.1. Classification (GTDB taxonomy): domain Bacteria; phylum Nitrospirota; class Thermodesulfovibrionia; order Thermodesulfovibrionales; family UBA9159; genus JAMCWJ01. Next base: position 48,487 of record JAMCWJ010000095.1, on the reverse strand, counting down.
AAGGGGCGTCGAGCACAAGCAGGCTGTACAGACACAGAGGAGATTATTCCTGGCGGGGTATAAGAAAGGAGAAATACAAGCCGAAGGGCGAGGACTGGGCCGACATCGTACGACAGGTCCTGACCGGCAGCCACGGCGAATCGACCCGGTTTCATTTCAGGTATTTCGAGATATCGCCGGACGGTTACAGCAGCCTCGAAACGCACAGACATGAGCATGTCGTCATATGCGTGCGGGGAAAAGGGAGGGTCCGCGCAGGGAAAAGGCGCCATACCATGTGCTTTCTGGATACCCTTTATATAGCTCCCGATACGCCGCACCAACTGAGCAATCCCTTTGAGGAGCCCTTCGGTTTCTTTTGCATCGTCAACGCTAAGAGAGACCGCCCCAAGCTTTTGCGTTAGCCCGCATCTCCTGCTTTTTTTATGAAAAAAAGTTAAAATAGTGGGATTAATTCTTAAGGAGACTTGAGTGGAAAAAGAAAAGAACAAGACATTTGTCGACAAGCTCTGGGATTCTCTGGCGTCCATAAAGCTGGCGATCATTATCTTCGCGGTCCTCGCCCTCACCTCCATTGTCGGAACCGTGATCGAACAGAATGCCGACCCCGAGAGGAATATCAAATTGCTCGCAAAGCTCTTCGGCGCGTCCGCGGCGCCCTCCCTCTTCAGGATATTCGACAGCCTCGGATTCATGGACATGTACCATTCCTGGTGGTTCATCACTATCCTCCTGCTTTTCTCAGCGAATCTCGTCATCTGCTCGATTGAGCGTTTGCCGAAAATCCTGAAGCTGGTGAAAGAACCGGTCAAGCCCCTCCCGGAGGAACGCTTCAAGGGGTTCGGCATACAACGGGAACTTACGGTCAAGGGAAATCCGGAAAAGGCAAAGGGAACGGTAATGCGCGCCGTAAAGAGTTCCCTCGGTTTTCAGCTTGCGGAAACCAAAGAGGGGCACGGCTACCAGTTGTACTCCCAGAAGGGAAATTACACGCGCCTCGGCGTGTACGTCACGCACTTCAGCATACTCGTGATCCTCGTCGGAGCGGTGGTGGGCATCTTTTTCGGATTCAAGGGTTTTCTCAATCTGCCAGAGGGCAGAACATATTCAGTCGCCTTCTCGCGTGGGCATCATATGACGGATACGGCGGAGTTCGAGAGGATTGTAGATGCCGTCGATGCCTCCTCCGGCAACCTGACGAATGCGGCAAAGACCCTGAGTATGGACGTCGCGACATTAAAGGCGAAGATGCGCAGCTTCGGGATACAACCCCTCGATTTCGGCATTAGGTGCGATGAATTCAGCGTGGACTTTTACGAAAACACCGATATGCCGAAGGCTTACAAGAGCCGGCTTGCCGTGATAAAGAACGGAAAGGTAGTCCTGAACAAAGTGATCGAGGTGAACAATCCGCTCACCTATGACGGAGTGACCTTCTATCAGTCGAGTTTTGGCTTCAGCGGAGGAATAGAAAACGCCGTTTTCAGGTTCAGGCTGGCATCCAAAGACGGCAGGGCGGAAGACCTGAACCTGCGCTACGGCGGTTCCTTCACCATACCAGGCACGGACATCACCGGCAAGATCGAGGATTTCTCTCCGGCACTGGGTATCGACGAGCAGACAGGGAGGCCATTCACCTATGCGCAGCAGATGAATAACCCTGCGGTGTATGTAAACTTTTTTGAAAAAGGCAGCAGAAAATACGGGGGATGGCTCCTCAAGAGATACCCTGCGACGTGGAAGCTCCCCGACGGAAACATAGTGGCATTCAACGGCGTCTGGGGAATGCAGTACACGGGCTTGCAGGTCCGGAAGGACCCCGGCGTATGGATTGTCTACTTCGGATGCATTACGATGGCGGTCGGTCTTTTTGTCGCCTTCTTCATGAGCCACAGGAAACTCTGGATCAGACTCGTAGAGGAAAAAAACACCACGCGGGTCATCATCGGCGCCTCCGCGAACAAGAACAGACATGCCTTCGAAAGAAAGATCGACAAGTTGCTCAGCGCCTTGGGCAGCGACAAGACAGGAGGGAAATGACCTATGGATAGCTCTACGTTGTTCGGAATATCGACCATGGCGTATATCCTTGCCATGATCACATACATCACGTATCTCGCTTTCAGGAAATCCCCGATAGGGATAACCGCTACTACAATAACGATAATCGGATTTGTTGCGCAGACGTTTGCGATAGGAGCGAGGTGGATAGAGTTCAAGGACATCGGCCAGATGGGATGGCTTAGGGCTGCGCCTTTCACCAACCTCTATGAGTCCCTCGTCTTTTTCGTCTGGTGTCTCATCCTGGGATATCTGATCATCGAATTCAAGTACAGAAACAGGTCATTCGGCGCGTTTGTCACGCCTATCGCGGGACTTGCCCTGGCATTCATAGACCTCACGGGCGTACAGAAAGGAATCCAGCCGCTCGTGCCCGCCCTTCAGAGCAACTGGCTTCTTGCGCATGTGTTGATGAGCTTCATCGCCTATTCGACCTTTGCCCTCGCTTTCAGCACAGGACTGATGTACCTCATCATGAAGACGGAGAAGAGAAGCGAGGCTGCCTATATTTTCTGGACGGTTACCACAGGAATATTCATTGTGATCCTTGCCGCGATGGGGCTCGATTACCTCAAGTTCAAGCTGCTGATCAAGAGCCCGGATGTCCTGATAAAGAGCTATCTCTTCAAGGCTTCCTTCTTCAGCCCCTCGGGCGCGGTCTCGGTCGTCAGCTGGATCGGGGCGGCCGTCTTTGTGTATCTGGTCTGGAGATACGGGGGCGCCCTCAAGAAGGTCGTCGGCAGCTTTTCCCTGTCTTCGGAAACCCTCGATGAAATCACCTATAAGAGCATCGCCATCGGATTCCCCATCTTCACCCTCGGAGGGTTGATCTTCGGAGCGATATGGGCCGACCAGGCTTGGGGCGTCTACTGGAGCTGGGACCCGAAAGAGACATGGTCGTTAATCACGTGGTTTGCCTATGCCTTCTATCTGCACTCGCGTCTGCTCAGGGGCTGGAGAGGTAAGAAGACAGCCATTGTTGCAGTCCTCGGCTTCGTGATGGTGATCTTCACCTACCTGGGTGTCAATCTTCTCCTCTCCGGTCTCCACAGCTATGGAGGCATGGAGTAGCGCAAGGCCTCCGCCTTTCGCATGTGCATTTCCGTCGCGGGCAAGGTGGAATCCCTGTCCCGCCATATTCTGTTTCTTCCCGGTCGCCTGATTATGAGAGAGACTTCCGCGGCATCAGAGGCCTCGCCCCTGGAGAAATCAGTCCGGGTCGTGTATCATATGACATCCGGAGGTCGTCATGAAGATCGCGTATTTTGACTGTTCGGCAGGGATAAGCGGAGACATGTGCCTCGGGGCCCTTGTGGATGCGGGCGTCCCTCTGAAAGAAATGGACAAAGGGCTCAGGGCACTCCCCGTCGGGGGATACACGCTCGAAGCGAAAAAAGTGAAGAGGGCTTCAATAGCCGCCACTAAGGTCGACGTCATAGTCGCAAAGGCGGGGGCCGGAGGCCGGCAATCCGGGGCCAGGAGATGGAAGGACATCGAGAAAACAATCAGGTCCTCCTCTCTTTCCGATCGCATGAAACAAAAGGGCCTGGATCTGTTCAGAAGACTCTTTGAATCGGAAGGAAAGGTCCACGGTGAGCGGTACGATACGACACATCTCCACGAACTCGGGGCCGTCGACTGCATCGTCGACATCTTCGGCACTCTGATAGGCCTCGACTATCTCGGGGTCGAAAGGGTCTTCTCCTCGCCGGTGAACCTCGGAAGCGGCTCCGTACGTACGTCGCACGGGCGGCTCCCTGTTCCGGCGCCCGCCGCTGCAGAGCTTCTGAAGGGCGTTCCCGTATACTCATCCGACATCCCTTTTGAGCTTACGACGCCGACCGGCGCGGTCCTGATTTCAGGGCTGTCCGAGGGCTTTCCGCATATGCCCCTGATGAAACCGGAGCGAGTCGGATACGGCGCCGGCCAAAAAGAGCTGAGGGGATTTCCGAATGCCCTGAGGATTTTCGTTGGTGAAGATACCTCCCTCAGGAACGGCGAGGACCTTCAAAAAGTGACTGTCGTCGAAACGAATCTGGATGATATGAACCCGCAGCTGTATGAATACGTCATGGAAAAGCTTTTCGCCGCAGGTGCGCTGGATGTATGGCTTGATCAGGTGATCATGAAAAAGGGACGGCCGGGCGTAGTCCTTGCGGTCTTGTGCAGGAAAGAAAAAAGGGCGGATATCGCGGATACCATTCTTGAGGAGACGACCTCTATAGGACTGAGATTCTCCGAGGTGTCGAGGGTAGTTCTCGAGCGGCAGACGCAGGAGATCGATACGGAGTTCGGAAAACTACGGGTGAAATTGTCGCGCAAACCTCACGGAATTGTGAAAGCCGTTCCGGAATATGAAGACTGCAAGAAGATCGCGAAGGAATACGGAATCCCCCTCGGGGAAGTCATCGATCGCTTGAAAGGCCTTGCATCAGGAACGAAGAAACACTAATAGATCGACCGTATCCTGCCCGTTCTTTTGTTCACGATCACTCTATCCACGATCCGGCCCTTTCTGTCCATGATGTCGGCTTCGAAATAGAACTCCCGCTCCCTGATTGCGCCTACCGACACATCCTTTTTCGAAAAATACTCGTTCAGCGTTCTCCGCGCTTCCGCCGCGGTCGAGACCGCTTTTTTCTGTCCGTACTCTCCCTGTCGCGAACCGCCGTAGGGGAATCTGCCCTCCTGTCCCTCCTCCGCCGCGGCTGAGGCGACGTTCCCTGTAAAGGAGAAGACCTTGCAGGCCGGGCATCCCTCGGCCGCCGTATACAGGAAGCCGCCGAGAAGGACTGCCATGAACCCCACGAAAACACGCCTCTTCAGCACACTCCCCTCCTTCCCCCGAACCCAGGCGTAACGGTCTCCTTCCATTCCGAAAAACATTATAGACGTTCTCCCCCGGCAGGTCAATGAGGGTCCTCTCCCGAAATCGACCGTCAACCCCGCGTGAGGGTGCGTTCGAACGGCTTCAGCGGACCTCCGCGGAGCGAAGCGAGAATGAGGGAGAATGCCGTCCTCGTGTGGCGGAGGCTTCTCCCGGCAAGGGGCAGCAGGGGGCTGCCCCTGCTGCCCTCCAGAGTCATTTCTTATGGCACCTCGTGCAATTCGCCGCGTCCTTTGCTGCAAACGCCCTTGTGCCGTTGTGGCACGCGCCGCAGAACTTGCCCGCGTTTATGTCAGCCATCGCAATCGTGCCGCCCTTTTTCATCGGGAAGATCTTTGTGTGGCAATCGTTGCATTTGAGTCCCTTGTCTGCATGGACCTTCCCGTCGAAAATAACCTTTCCCATAGCGCCGTCCGGAAACTCCACCGTTTTTCCCGGAGGGACTGCCATCGCACTCACCGCAAACAGGCAGATGACCAGAACAGCCAGGGCTGCTGCAACCACCTTCACATACTTCTCTGCTTTCTCCCGTGCATGGGGTAAAAGCTCCTTCGATCTCATCTGTTCACCTCCTCACGCGGGTGAAATTCCCCGGGTCCTCTGTTCTAGTAACCGTACCGGTAGTACCTTCCTGCGTGTTCGCGGCCCCTCTCGTAGTCGTGTCGACGCCATTCCCCGCGCCAGCCCCTTTCATAGGCATGGCCTGCCGGCCCGCAGTGCCTCCGGTAACCCGGACTCACATAAATCACTTCGGTCCTGACCGGGTAAGCGGGCGCGTAATACGCCCCGGAATAAACCGGTTCCCGATAGAATCCATTTCCTGTCATCGCAGAGAGCACGGGCGGTCCAAACACAGCAATCGCTCCTGCCAGCATCGCCGCGGATTCATTGTTCATCGCCTCGGCCCCGGGGGTCCCGACAAACAGGAACCCGCAGACCAGAGCGAGCGCCAAACCTGTTATGACAATCTTTCTCATTGCGCTGCCTCCTTCGCCTCCTCTGAGGCGCCTGACGTTTCTTTTCTGACCCTCCTCACCCGGCCGCCTTTTCAAAACCTTCATTCACCTCCTCTCATCGGCATCTCCCGTTCCGGGTGTCGGCATCACGCTATGCCCTGATTCTTCTGATAAGAGGATACCAAAGGATTGTGAACGGACAGCGAAAATATTGTGAAAGATTGTGAAGGTATCAGCGGGGCAGAGAAACGTTGAAGGCAGATCCTTTCCCGTATTCGCTGCGCACCGAGACCCTGCCCCCGTGAGCCTCAGCGAGTTCCTTCACGATCGTGAGTCCGAGGCCGAGACCTCCGCCGGCGGTCCGGTAAAATCTCTCGAAGATGAAGGGCAGGTCTTCCTGTTTTATCCCCTTTCCCTCATCCGCCACCGTGATGACCGCCTCCGGTCCCTTCCTGACTGCAATTACGGACACCTTCCCTGCCCTTTCAGAGGCCTTCAGTGCGTTGCTCAAAAGGTTGATGAGAATCTGGCTCAGCCTGTCCGGATCGGCGCTCACCGTGAGCTCTCCTTCGCAGCGGAGTTCAAGGACGACGTCCTTGTCCCGGAAGATCTTTCCGAACCTTTCGACTATGTTTTTCAGAAAGGGCTCGAGGTGTATGCTCTTCTTCCTCAGGGTGAGGCCGCTCGCCTCCGCCTGCGAGAGCTCTTCGATCCCTTCAAGGAGGGTCATCAGTCTGCCGATCTCGGCATAGAGGGACTGGACGTGCTCCCCGTCCATCGGAATAAGCCCGTCTATCATGCCTTCGAGCTCACCCCTTATGGCGCTGATCGGGGTTCTCAGTTCATGGGCGACATTCGACGTAAGCTTCTTCCTGAGCGATTCCTGCAATTCCAGGGTCTGTGCCATTCTGTTGAAGGCGTCCGCGAGCCTGTTCAATTCGCCTTTCCCCGGCATGACAACCCTGCTCTTGAGATTTCCTTCACTGATGGAGGTTACCGCCTCGGTCAGTCTCTTGATCGGATTCGTCAGTTTTCTGGAAGAGACGACGCTCAGGAATATCGCGAATCCCCCCAGCACGATCAGCGTGAGGAGCAGCAACCGGTTCGACCTGCTTATAAAAAGCGACTCTTTCCGCGGCTTCAGGAATTTCACCTCCAGCCTGCCGATCTCCTGTCCGCCGAGGAAAAGGGGATAGGGCAGGAAATCTCCGCTCCGGTCCCGCGTGCTGAATTCGGAAATGGAGATGACCCTTTTCTTTACGAGAGGCGACAACGTCTCGAGTGCGCTCTCCGTATCCACCACGACCGCTCCTCCGGCATCGCGCAGTCTCGTTTCGAAGCCGAGCATCAGAGCCCAGACCGTGTCGTCGATGACCCGCTGCCTTTCCCACCCCGAGGCCGTCTCATAGGCGCTTTCAAGGGCTGCGGTCACCCAGTAGACCCTGTCCTCTCTCTCTCCCTCCAGGTATTCCCGGAAATCCTTGACCATCAGCTCGCGGAGAAGGAATGCGGCCGAGAGAGCGACCAGGGAGACGGCGACGAGGAGGAGAAAAAATTTCATCCATAAGCTCTTAACCATCTCTTTTCCCGGAAAACCTGTATCCCACTCCATAAATGGTCAGGATGAATGCGGGGTTCCTGGTGTCGTCTTCGATCTTGTGTCTGATGTTTTTGATGTGGGCGTCGATGCTCCTCTCATACCCCTCGAACTGGTACCCGAGCGCTTTGTCGACAAGCTCCTCTCTCGTAAAGACCCTGCCGGGAGAGGACGCCAGGACATAGAGGACCTTGAATTCCGTCGGCGTGAGGTCCACCAGGACGCCTCTCTTCTTCACGGAATAACTTTGGCCGTCGACGGTCAGGAGACCGTCATTAAACTTCATCGGTTCCGCAGAGCCCAGGTCCGCTTTTTGTGCGCGCTTCAGCACCGCCTTCACCCTGTAAACGAGTTCGCGGGGGCTGAAGGGTTTCACCACATAATCATCAGCGCCGAGAGCGAACCCCGCGATCCTCTCTTCTTCGGAGGACTTCGACGTGAGCATGATGATCGGGAAATCCCCTATCTCCTTCAATTCCTGGCACAACTCTTCCCCGGTGATGTCCGGCAGCATCAAATCGAGTATCGCCACGAGGGGCATCTCATTGAGCGCGGAATCTACGGCTTCTTTACCTTTTTCACAATGGACGACCCTGTATCCGGCCCCCTCGAGATAGACCCTCACCACTCGTGCGATCTTTCTGTCGTCTTCGATCAGGAGGATGGGCTGAACCACGTCTTCCTCACTCGTGCTCCGCGCAAATGCGGCGCTGCCCCGGTGATCTCATGGGTACCCATAGTCTTAAGTATACTGCAAATTCACGGCAATAAGGGAGTTGTCCGGATCTCTTTTCGAAACGTTCAGATAAAAAGGGCAAGCCCTTGCGGGAACAACAACCGGAGGCGTCCCGGCGAATCATTCAGCGTTATGCTTCACCGCGACCTTTCGTAACGTATCCCGATTTCATATTCGACACTCGCGTGGTCGCCAGTATGGTTTTCGGTCTTCCCGAGGCACTCGATCCTCCCCTTTCCCGTCTTCTTGCGCGCCTTGACCATATTTGTGACGACCGGGGTCAGGTCGAACCCCCCGTCGACGCAGCCTTTTATCATGCATTCCATGTTGAAATACGCGGAATCGGAAGGGAGGAGGTGAATGGTGCGCAGCATCAGGACCGGGTTCACTCCCTTCTGGTAGTAGGTCATACTGATCATTATGCCTGAGACCTGGGGAAAACGCTCCGAGAGCGGTCCCGTGGCGAGCCTGTTTTGCCTGTTGAGTTCCATCCGTGCGAGATAATTCTGTTTGTGCGGCAATTCCCCCTCCGGAAAAGAGTCCCCCTGGAGCAGGGGGACTCTCACAGCCAGTTAGCTTTTCATTACATTGACGGCCTTCGGACCCTTCGGACCCTTTTCAACGTCAAAGCTGACCGAATCGCCTTCGGCAAGAGACTTAAACCCGTTGCCCTGAATGGAAGAATAGTGGACAAAGACATCACTGCCGTCTTCAGCCGTAATAAAGCCGAAACCTTTCGTCTCGTTGAACCACTTCACTGTCCCCTTCGACATCTCCAGTACCTCCTTGTGTTTAGACTAAGCTTCAGGAGCCCACCTCAACAAAAAAGGCCACAAAGTTAAAAGTCTTTGTGGCCTCATCCGATACAAAAACTTCTGAAACTCTGGTACAGGATGCCATAAGAGGGACCAAAAAGTCAACATCTGCGGGGAAGGGACAAAGGGCTTCCTCCGGAGCCTTAGCATTCAGTCTCTGCTCCATGATATAATTTCATATAAAACAAAGGAGGGAACACTTTGGCAAAACGTGCGGGCGCATTCAAGAGTGAAAAAAGGAGGAAGGAACTGTCCCGTCAGAAGAAGCAGGAGGAGAAAAGACAGCGCAGGCTGAACAAGACGACGGAGACGAGGGATGAAAGCGGAACCGCTGCCGGGGAGACAGCCGAGGGCGTCCAGGAAGGCGAGGGCATCCCTTCCGCGTGACGGGAAGGCTTTCACCCTGCACTCACACTTCACGTCGCTTCTCTTTTGAAAAACCGTGAGACTTCCCGACTGGATAAGGACAAAGAGCTTCGCGGGGCTCCATGATACCAAGCAGATGCTCAGGAGCCGGGGACTCGCTACGGTCTGCGAGGAGGCCCGGTGTCCGAACATCGGCGCCTGCTTTTCGAAGCCGACCGCAACGTTCATGATACTCGGTTCCCGCTGTACGAGGAACTGTGGTTTCTGTTCCGTCGAATCCGGGCGTCCCGCTCCCCCCGAAGAGGATGAACCCCTGAGGGTCGCCCTCACCGCCCGCGACATGCGGCTCCGGTATGTAGTGATCACCTCGGTGACGCGTGACGACCTTCCCGATGGGGGCGCCTTCCATTTTTCAAGAACGGTACGGGCCGTAAGGAAGCTTCTCCCCGGGGCAGGCATAGAGGTGCTGACACCCGACTTCAGAGGAGACACGGCCGCACTGAGCACTGTCCTCGATTCCGGACCGGATACCTTCACCCATAATGTCGAAACGGTGCCGAGGCTTTATCCCCTTGTGAGATCCCAGGCAGACTACGGCCGTTCGTTGCGAGTGCTGCGCCTCGCCGCGGAGACCGCTCCCGGGATACGCAGAAAATCGGGCCTCATGGCGGGCCTCGGTGAAACATACGAGGAAATCCTCTCGGTGATGGGCGACCTCCGCTCCGCAGGATGCGACTACCTCACGATCGGTCAGTATCTCAGGCCCTCCAAAAGAAATCTCCCCGTCGTCGAATACGTGACCCCTGCCGCCTTTGAGGCCTATCGGGAGGCAGCCCTTGCGATGGGATTCAGGGGCGTCGCGTCGGCGCCCCTCGTGAGGAGTTCAATGAATGCGGAGGAGATGTTTGTGCAGTAAATTTGTTATAGTAAAGGAATCTTTCTCGTCGGAAAAGGAGCCGGGATGTTCGAGTTTGCGAGGACAAAGCGCCTTCCCCCTTATGTTTTCGCTATTGTAAACGCTCTCAAGATGGAGGCGAGAAGACAGGGCTTCGATATCATAGACCTCGGGATGGGAAACCCTGATCTCCCTACGCCGAAACACATCGTCGAGAAGCTTTGCGAGGCGGCAAAGAACTCGAGGAATCACCGCTATTCCGCCTCCCGGGGCATCACGCAGCTGAGGGTGGCGATCACCGAGTGGTACAAGAGGCGATACGATGTGGACCTGGACCCTGAAACCGAGGTTGTGATCACGATCGGGGCGAAAGAAGGGCTGAGCCACCTCGCATACGCGACGCTTGGTCCGGGCGATGTCGTGATGACTCCGAGCCCCGCTTATCCCATTCATCCTTACAGCGCGATCCTTGCGGGCGCCGAGGTGCGTTACATCCCTACGGGGAAAGGCCATGACTTCTTCGAGGAAATGGAAAAGGCCTTCAAGTCGTTATGGCCGAAACCGAAGATGCTCATCTTAAACTTCCCCCATAATCCCACGACGGAATGCGTCGGCCCGGACTTTTTCCGGAAGATCGTCGATTTTGCAAAAGAAAACGAGGTCATGGTGACCCACGATTTCGCGTACGCCGACCTCTGCTTTGACAATTACCGCGCGCCGAGTTTTCTTCAGGCCCCCGGCGCCAAGGACGTGGGTGTCGAGTTCTTTTCCCTCACGAAGAGTTACTCCATGGCTGGATGGAGGGTCGGGTTCTGCTGCGGCAACAGGGAGCTCATAGGCGCCCTCACGAAGATAAAGAGCTATCTTGACTACGGGATGTTTCAGCCGATTCAGATCGCGAGCATCATCGCCCTCAGGGGCCCCCAGGACTGCGTCGATGAGATACGGCAGGTCTATGAATCCCGGCGCAACGCGCTGATAAAGGGTCTTCACAAGGCAGGGTGGGAAGTGGAACCGCCCAAGGCGACCATGTTTGTGTGGGCGGAGATGCCCGAGGCCTTCAGAAAAGGCGGGTCCCTCGAGTTCAGCAAGTTCCTGATCAGGGAGGCAGGGGTTGCCGTTTCCCCGGGAATCGGCTTTGGAGACGGCGGAGACGATCACGTGAGGTTCGCCCTGGTCGAAAACGAACACAGGATCAGACAGGCCGCAAGGGGGATCAAGAAAGCTCTCCATGGAAACCATTCTGATCGTTGAAGACAAGGAATCCATGGCCCAGATGCTGAAGGAGACCATGGAGACCGAAGGGTACCGCGCCCTTATCGCGAAAGACGGAGCGGAAGGCATCAGGAAGATCAGGGAAAGCAGGGTAGACATTGTCCTTACCGACCTAAAGCTCCCCAAGAAGGACGGAATGGACGTGCTCAGGGCGGCTCAGGAGGAGAACCCGATGCTGCCGGTCATCCTGATGACCGCATACGGCTCCGTCGATCTGGCGGTGAGGGCGATAAAAGAGGGGGCCTTCGATTTCATCACGAAACCCTTTGATACCGATCACCTCCTCCATCTCACCAGAAAGGCAGTCGAAAATCAGAGGTTGACTGCCGAAAACATGCTCCTCAAAGAAGAGTTTTCGTCAGTGATAGGCATGCCGAAAATCATCGGAAAGTCCCCGAAGATTCTCGAAGTCGCCAAGAAACTCCAGAAGGTCGCAGCTGCCCGAACGACGGTCCTCCTTCTGGGCGAAAGCGGAACGGGAAAGGAGCTGTTTGCGCGGGCGATCCACTGCCTGAGTCCGAGGAAAGGCTATCCTTTCGTCCCGATAAACTGCGCGGCGATACCGAAGGAACTGCTCGAATCGGAGCTCTTCGGTCATGAGAAAGGGGCCTTTACCGGAGCGGAGGCCAGGAAACTGGGAAAGTTCGACCTCGCCGACAAGGGAACCATATTCCTCGACGAGATCGCGGAAATGGACCTTTCCCTTCAGGCAAAGATCATGAGGGTGATTCAAGAGGGTGAGATCGAGCGGGTCGGCGGATTAAAGGCCCTGCCGGTAGACGTCCGGATTATTGCGGCGACGAACAAAGACATCGAACGGGCCGTTTCCGAAGGGGCCTTCAGGGAGGACCTCTATTACAGGCTCAGCGTGTTCCCGATAAAAATTCCTTCGTTGAGAGAGAGGAGGGAAGATGTCCCGCTTCTCGTCGATTTCTTTATCCGGAAATACTGCGCCGAAATGAAAACCGCTGCGAAAGAAGTCTCGAAAGAGGTGCTGGATATGCTCGTCAGTCACGGGTGGAAGGGAAATGTGAGGGAACTCGAGAACACCATAGAAAGGGCGATCATCCTCTGCGAAGGCGCTACGGTAACTCCCGAACATATCTCCCTCAGCCCGGTGACGGTGAAGTCTAGCCTCGAAACGCTGCCTATGGACGGCACGCTAGGGGACACATCGAAAGAGGCGCTACGTCTGGCCGAGACCCGGAGGATAAAAAAGGCGCTCGAAGAGACGAGGGGCAACAAGAGCAGGGCCGCGGAGTTGCTCAGCGTGAGCTACAAGACCCTCCTGACCAAGATAAAGGAGTACGGAATCGAGTAACACAAAGCAGGCTTTCTGTGGTAAAATTAAGTATTCATCTGATTCCCCGGGAAGCGACCTGAATTGCGAAGTGCGACTTTTTGACGACTAAGGGAGGACACGGATGTCAGGACATTCCAAATGGGCCCAGATAAAGCATAAGAAGGCCCATACCGACGCAAAAAAAGGAAAAGTCTTTACAAAGATAGTGAAGGAAATATCCGTTGCCGCACGGCTCGGCGGAGGTGATCCTGAGGGTAACCCGAGGCTCAGACTCGCCATTGAAAAGGCGAAAGAGGTCAATATGCCCCAGGACAATGTGAAAAGGGCTATCATGAAGGGCACAGGGGAACTTCCCGGGATGTCCTATGAAGAGTTCACGTTCGAAGGGTACGGACCCGGAGGCGTTGCAGTCCTGATAGATGTTCTCACCGACAACAAGAACAGGACCCTTCCGGAGATACGACATATCATGTCGAAGCACGGCGGAAACCTCGGGGAGGCAGGGTGCGTTGCGTGGATGTTTATGAAGAAAGGGTATATCTTAATGGACAAGGGCAAGGTCGATGAGGAGACGCTGATGACCGTTGCCCTTGATGCCGGGGCCGAGGACATGAAGAACGACCCCAGGGAAGACAACTACGAAGTGATCACAGCCCCGGAAGACCTCACGGTGGTGAAAGCCGCGATCGAAAATGCAGGCCTGCCCGTTTCCCTTGCCGAGACGACGATGCTCCCCAAAAGCTATGTCCTCCTCGACGAGAAGGCGGCCGAACAGATGATGCGACTCACAGAGTCTCTCGAAGAAAATGAGGATGTGCAGAACGTCTACGCAAACTTCGACATACCTGATGAGGTCATGACAAAGGCCGGCAAATAACCATGCCCCCCGTGCGCACCGTCCTGAAGAGAAAATTCCTGGCAGGCCTGGTCGTACTGATACCTGTCATCCTTACCGTCAAGGTGATCGTATGGTTTTTCAGGTTTGTGGACGATCAACTCGGCTTCATGTTCGACCAGCTTCTCGGCAGGCATATGTCGGGTCTCGGTTTTCTGTCCGCCGTCGCAATCGTCTTCGTAGTCGGCGTAATCTCTACCAACGTCATCGGCAAGAGGATGATAGGGGTGATGGACATCTTTCTTCTGAAGATCCCCATATTCAAAGGGATCTATACCGGTCTCAAGCAGCTCGCAAACGCCTTCTCCCCCGACAACACCGGTTCCTTCAAGAAGTTCGTGATCGTCGAATACCCCCGGGCGGGTTCGTTTGCCTTCGGCTTCCTCACGAAGGAATGCGCGTTGAAGAAAGAGGCCGGACGCGAAACGTGTGTAAGGGCCGTCTACATACCTACCAACAACCTCTACCTGGGCGAGGTGGTCCTTTTCCGGGAAGCAGACGTCTTCTATACGGATATCCCGATCGAGGAAGGCATCAAGATAATCATGTCCGGAGGAATTGCCACCCCGCCGCGCATCGTCGAGGCGAGGGAATGAGTCTTTCCTGCGTTATCCTTGCTGCAGGCCTCGGGACGAGAATGAAGTCGGACCTTCCGAAGGTGCTGCACAAAGTATGCGGAATCCCGATGCTCCAGGCGGTCGTCAATGCAGCCCGAAAACTGCGGCCTGACAGGATCGTGCTTGTCGTCGGAAAGCAACGGGAATTGATACGGGATGCGATTGAATGCGAGGGCGGCGTCTATGCGCTGCAGAAGGAGGCGAAAGGGACGGGTCATGCGCTCCGGTGCGCAAAGCCGGCCCTCGGAGACTTCAGGGACCTGACCGTCGTGCTGAGCGGGGACACCCCCCTGCTGGGCGCCGAAACGCTCAGGAGATTCCTCAGTCTACACAGGAAAAACACGAATGAGGTCTCCGTACTCTCTTTCCGCGCGAAGAATCCCGGCGCTTACGGCAGGATTGTGAGGGACAGGACCGGACGCCTCCTTTCGATCGTGGAACAGAGAGATGCCGACCCGGTTCAGCTGCGCATCGACGAGGTGAACAGCGGCGTCTACGCGCTCGGACGTAATGCCCTCGAACTCGTGGACGGAATACCCATGAACAAAGCGAAAGGCGAGTTTTATCTCACTGACCTTGTCGGCGCCGCCTCGGAACGCGGACTGAAGGCCGCGGCCTACTGCATAGGCGAGGAAGAGGAATTCATGGGGGTGAATACGAGGGAAGAACTGTACAGGGCGTCGCAGGCGCTGAGAAAACGCATCATCGACAAGTGGATCGGGCGCGGAGTCAATGTCCTCGACGCCGGCTCGGTATTCATCCATCCCGATGTCTCGATAGGGAGGGAGACCACGATTTATCCGAACGTCCACCTCGAGGGGAATACCCGGATAGGGAGGAATTCCCTCATCTACCCCAATGTGAGGATCCGGAACAGCGTGATAGGGGGGGGTGTCGTCATAAAGGATTCGACCGTCATAGAGGACTCCCGGGTTGGGGACAGGGTGTCGGTCGGCCCCTTCGCCCGCATAAGGCCCGGCTCCGAAATCGGGGAGAATGCGAAGATCGGCAACTTCGTGGAGCTCAAGAATACGACCGTCGGGAAGGCGAGCAAGGCGTCCCACCTGAGTTACCTCGGAGACGCGGTGATCGGGAAGAACGTGAATATCGGCGCCGGCACGATTACCTGCAACTATGACGGAGTGAGGAAGCATGCCACGGAGATAGGCGACGGTGTTTTTATCGGCAGCGACACGCAGCTTGTCGCGCCCGTGCGGGTCGGGGCAGGGGCATACGTCGGGGCAGGCGCGACGATAACGGAGGATGTTCCTCCCTGCTCTCTCGCGCTGAGCAGGGTGAAACAGCTGAATATCGAGGGATGGACGTTGAAAAGAAAGTTGAAAGTTCGGAGTATGAAGTTCAAGACCAAAGGAGGGAAAAGAAGGTAGCGAGTATCGGTAGGCGAAAAGACTCGTTTTTTCTGCTGACTGCTGTCTGCTGATTGCTGTCTACCGTCTTCTGACTGCTGTTATGTGCGGAATAATCGGATATACGGGAAGGAAGGACGCCATCTCGGTGGTGCTCGAGGGGCTCAAGCGCCTCGAATACAGGGGCTACGATTCTGCAGGGATAGCCTTTTTTTCCGGAGGGGCGATAGAGATCAGAAGGCGTGAGGGCAAGGTCAAGGACCTCCTTACCCTTTTCGAGGCCGGGACGCCTGTGAGCCGAACGGCCATCGGTCATACACGCTGGGCGACCCACGGCAGGCCTTCCGAGCAAAACGCCCATCCTCACAGGTCTGACGGTGTCGTGCTTGTGCACAACGGCATTATCGAGAATTACCTCGAACTCAAGAGGAACCTCGCTGCGGAAGGCTATATCTTCACTTCCGACACGGATACCGAAGTGATTTGCCATCTCATCCATAGGTATGCCGAGGACTATCCTTTGGAAGAGGCGGTGCGCCATGCGCTGAAGAACGTGAAGGGCGCCTATGCCCTCGCTGCGATACACGAAAAAGAAGAGGGAAAGATCGTAGGAGTGAAAAAAGACAGTCCTCTCTGCGTCGGCCTCGGACAGGGAGAGTATTTCGTCGCCTCGGATGTGCCCGCATTCTTCAATCATTCCAAGGACGTGATCTACCTGGACGACGGGGAGATGGTCGTGATGACCGAGGACGGAGTCATGATCACCACCATGGAAGGAGAGCCGATACGGAAAGAGATCGTCTCGATTCCGTGGAGTCCCTCCATGGCGGAAAAAGGCGGTTACAAGCACTTCATGCTGAAAGAGATCTACGAACAACCAAGGGCCGTCGCCGACACCCTCAGGGGAAGGTTCACCGTCGAAACGGGTGAGGTAAATCTGGAAGAGTTCGGTCTTTCCGAAGAAGAGATCAGGACCTTCGGAAAAATCTACATCGTTGCCTGCGGCACCTCGTGGCACGCGGCCCTGGTAGGAAAGTATTGTATCGAAGAAGTCGCGCGGGTGCCGGTGGAAGTCGACATCGCCTCGGAGTTCAGATACAGGAATCCGCTCATCGCTGCGGGCGATCTTCTCATCGCGATCACGCAGTCCGGAGAGACCGCGGACACCCTGGCGGTCCAGAGAGAGGCCAGAAGACTGGGAGCAAAGGTCCTGAGCATATGCAATGTCGTAGGCAGTACTTCCGCAAGGGAGGCCGATGCGGTCTTCTATACCCATTCGGGACCGGAGATAGGCGTCGCTTCTACCAAGGCGTTCACCTCGCAGATAACCTCCCTGTATCTCTTTGCCCTTGCCGTCGCCCTCGCACGGGGGCGCATGACCGGGGAGGCCGCGAGCGGGCTGCAGCAGGAGCTCCTGTCCCTGCCGGACAAAATCGAACAGCTGCTCGGCAGCAGCGAGGAGATAGAAGGCATTGCAAAAGAACTCTTCAGGGCGGAGGACTTTCTCTACCTCGGCAGAGGCATGCACTATCCTATCGCCCTTGAAGGGGCCCTGAAACTCAAGGAAATAACGTATATCCATGCGGAGGGATATCCGGCCGGTGAGATGAAGCACGGTCCGATAGCGCTCGTCGATGAAGATCTTCCGGTCGTCTTCCTGGCCCCGAAGGGTCCGCTCCATGAAAAAATCATCTCAAATATGCAAGAAGTGAAAAGCAGGGGGGGTAAGATCTTTTCGTTGGTTCAGAGGGGAGATACGGTAGTGTCCGAGCTGTCGGACTATTGTTTCTCCGTCCCCGATTCCAACCCCTATCTCTCGACGATTCTGCTCGTGGTGCCTCTGCAGCTTCTTGCTTATCATATAGGTATATTGAGAGGCTGTGATGTCGACCAGCCGAGGAATCTGGCAAAAAGCGTCACAGTCGAGTAAAGGGACGGTACCAGGCAACGCGCGACGGGTATCTTTTTGTCGCTTCCTTTTCGCTCTCCACGGTACTCATTGCGTATCGCCCGTCGCTTCTTTCTTTGACGCGCAGACACGGGTTTTGTTAGTATACAAAGGAGCAGAGATGTCAAAGGAAAGTTTATTGGAATGCCTTAATCCCCAGCAGCGCGAAGCGCTTCTCTATACGGAAGGCCCTCTTCTTATTCTCGCGTGTGCCGGAAGTGGAAAGACAAAGGTTGTCGCCCACAAATTCGCCTATCTCCTCAAAGCAAAGAAATTTCCTGCCTCCTCAATACTCGCCCTGACCTTCACGAACAAGGCGTCGAAAGAGATGAGGGAGAGAGTCCTTTCGCTGACGGGAAAGGATATCGGCGATTCATGGATCGGGACATTCCACTCACAGTGCAGCAGACTGCTCAGAAAGGAAATACGCCCGCTGGGCTACAAGACCGATTTTTCGATATATGACGAGGACGATCAGTGCACCCTCATACGCCACATCCTGAGGGAATTCAGGTTTCATGAGGCCTTGTATAAAGGCGTCGCGGCGAAAATAAGCTCCCTGAAGTCTTCTCTTATAGGACCGGAGGAATTCCTTTCCACCGGTGACGGCTTCGGCTTCGACGAGAAGCTCGCAAAGGTGTACCTGCGGTATCAAAGCGAGCTGAAGAGATGCAACGCCCTGGACTTTGACGATCTCCTCGGTCTCACCGTAACGCTTTTCGAAAAAAAACCCGAGATCCTCGAAAAGTACCGGGAACGCTTCGCCTACATACTAGTCGATGAATTTCAGGACACGAACTACGCGCAGTACCGGCTTCTCAGGCAGCTCGGCTCCGGCGGCCGGAACATCTCGGTTGTCGGGGACGACGACCAGAGCATTTACCGGTTCAGGGGAGCCGACGTGAATAACGTGTACCGGTTCGAAAAAGATTTCCCGGGCGCGAAGGTGATGCGCCTCGAACAGAACTACCGTTCCACTCAGAACATACTGGACGTGGCATATGCGGTGATCTCGAAAAATCCCACACGCAAGCCGAAGAAGCTCTGGTCGGGAAGGCAGGGCGGAGAGCAGGTATTTCACTGCTGGCTCGCCGATGAAGAGGAAGAGGCGAGGCACGTGGCAAAAACGATCAAGGAACTCTACCTGAAAGGGGAATACGAGTTCAATGATTTTGCGGTGCTGTACCGGATTAATATGCAGTCGCGGTCGGTCGAAGAAGCATTGAGAGACGAAGCGATCCCTTATCATATCGTTGGGGCAATAAGCTTTTATCAGAGGAAAGAGGTAAAGGACATCATCGCCTATATGCGTCTTGTCCTGAATCGCAGTGACAATGTGAGCCTGAGAAGGGTTGTGAATAGTCCGCCGAGGGGAATCGGCGCTGCAACGCTTTCGAAGATGGAGAATGAAGCCAAAAAGAAGTCCCTGAGTCTCTTCGAGGTGATCAGGTCCGCGGTCAAGGCGAACGGCGTCACCTCTGCGGTAAAAGAAAAACTCGAAGGATTCATACAGGTCATCGAACAGCTCGCGTCCAGGAAGTACAGGACCGCCGCCGACCTGATGCGTGATATTGTCGAAAAATCGGGATACCGCGAGTGCGTCGACGTGGAGAGAGCGGAGAACATAGAGGCGTTGATCGCGTCTTCCCATGAAACGGACCTGAGAGACTTTATCGACAGAGTATCCCTTTTCTCCGGCCTCGATGAACCCGCCAAGGACAAGTCCGTGAGCCTCATGACGCTCCACGGCGCAAAGGGCCTCGAGTTTCCGGTGGTCTTCATCACCGGTCTTGAAGAGGGGGTGCTTCCCTATTTCAAGGCCCTCGATAACCAGGACGAGGTGAGCGAGGAACGCCGTCTCTTTTATGTAGGAATGACCAGGGCAAAGGAGATACTCTGGTTTACCGGCGCAAGCAGGAGGAAATTGTACGCAAAGTTCCAGGACCAGCAGGCGTCGCGCTTCCTCGCAGACATACCGAAGAAATGCTGTTGCTGGATAGAGAAGACTAAGGCGCCCCAGGTCTCCCGTGCGGTCAGGCCGGGTTCGGATTCAAAAAAACCGGCCTTCCCCTATGTTGCCGGCTGCAGGGTGAGGCACCCGAAGTGGGGGGTGGGGGTCGTGAGGGATTGCTACGGCGACGGCGAGGAACAGAAAGTGATGGTAAACTTTCCGAACATAGGGATCAAGAAACTTGTCCTCAGATTCGCCAATCTCGAAAAAATCTGACCCATACGATGAATATGAAGATTGACGTCGAACATATTGCGCATCTCGCAAGGCTCGGCCTCACGGAGGAGGAAACGGCGAAATTCAGCCCGCAGCTCACCAGTATCCTTCTCTATGTCGAAAAGCTGAACGAACTCGATACCACGGGAGTCGAACCGACCTCGCACGTGCTCACGCTCGATAATGTGATGCGCGACGACGCCCTGCGCCCTTCTCTCGTCACCGCGGAAGCGCTCATGAACGCCCCGGAACGGGCGGAGGGTTTCTACCGGGTGCCGAAGATCATAGAATAGCAGGAGCGCCTATGTTGCGATGCATGCTTAAAGGAAAGATTCATATTGCCACCGTGACCGAAGCGAACCTCGAATACGAGGGCAGTATCACCATTGATGAGGACCTGCTGAAGGAAGTGGGGATATCCCCTTATGAGATGGTAATGGTGAGCAACATGAACAACGGCGAGAGGTTCGAGACCTACGCGATCCCCGGAGAACCGGGGAGCGGAAAGATATGTCTCAACGGTCCTACCGCGAGGAAAGGGATGGTGGGAGACAGGGTGATTATTTTCTGTTACGGGTATCTTGACGATACCGCCCTGAAGGATTTCAGGCCCAGAATCGTGCATCTCGATGCTGGCAACCGGATCATTCGATAGCGGAGGGTCTTGCCGTTATGGATGAGATAGGCATTGTGAAGAGCGTCGAGGGCATCTTTGCCCTCGTTTCTGTCGAAAGAAAATCCACCTGCGAACAGTGCGCAGCGGGATGCAAGGTCACCGATTCAGGGGCGGAGATCGAGGCGGTCAACCTAGTGAAGGCCAGGGAGGGCCAGAAGGTAAGAGTGACGCTGAAGCCCTATGCGTATCTGAAGGGGTCGGTCATCGCGTACGGGCTGCCGGCCCTCGCTTTGATCGCGGGCGCGGTTGCAGGCAAGGAGGTCTTCAGCCGTTTCTTCCCCGCCATGGACCCCGATCTCGTTTCCGCGATCTTCGGATTCGGCGCTTTCTTCGTCTCCTTCATCCTGGTGAAACTCTGGAGTATGCGGGTCCAAAAAAAACCGGAGTACAAACCGGTCATAGAGGAAATCATCGAGTAGACAAATAAAATCTTAGGGGGGAATCCATGGCTAATTTTGACGTGCAGAAGATTCGCAATGTTGCGGTGATTGCCCACGGAGGGGCAGGCAAGACGTCTCTCACGGAAGCGCTGCTCTTTGTCTCCGGCTCGATCGACCGATTGGGGTCGGTCGACAACGGAACTTCCACGACGGACTTCGAACCGGAGGAGATTGGACGGAATATAAGCATCTCTTCCTCCCTCGGCTTCGGCAGCTGGAGCGGTTGCCGCATCAATCTGATCGACACTCCCGGATTCATCAACTTTATCGAGGACACGAGGGGATGTCTGAAAGCTGCCGATGGGGCTGTGGTAATCGTAAGCGCCCTGTCGGGGGTAAAGGCAGAGACGGAAAAGATCTGGAAGTATGCCTGCGAATACGAAATCCCCAGAATCGTCTTTATCAACAAAATGGACAAGGAAAACGCAAATTTCTCCATGGCCCTTGCGGAAATAGAGAAGTCCTTCGATTCTGAAGCGGTGCCGCTTCTCATCCCGATAGGGTCCGGAGAGACCTTTTCCGGGGTTATCGACATCGTCGCCATGAAGGCGTTCAGGGCCAGAAGCGGCAAAGAGACGGAAGACGAAATACCCGTCGAATTCCGCGAAGAAGCGGAGAGATACAGAAAGAAGCTGGTCGAGAAGATCGCGGAGTCGGACGATGCCCTTCTCGAAAGATACCTCGAGGGCGGAGTACTGACCCAGGACGAGATCCTCAAGGGGATCAAGGAAGGCTCCCTCACGCGCAGGTTTATCCCTGTTGCGTGCGGAGCGGCGACAAAGACTATCGGTGTATCTCGCCTCCTCGAGGCCGTGCTCCTGTGCCTGCCCTCACCCGCCGAAATGGCGAGGATATCCCCGGTCAGGGGGAAGAATCCGAAAGACGGAAAAGAGATCGAAAGGAAGGTAGACGATGCGGAGCCCTTCTCGGCGTACGTGTTCAAGACGATCGCGGATCCCTATGCGGGCAAGCTTTCCCTCTTCAGGGTCTATTCGGGAACGCTCAAGGCGGACTCGACCGTATTGAACAGCACCGCGGGAACGAAGGAGAGGATCGGACAGGTCTTTTACCTCCTCGGCAAGAAGCAGGTCCCGGCCCAGCTGCTCGGCCCGGGTGAAATCGGCTCCGTTGCAAAGCTGAAGGAAACGAGTACCGGAGACACCCTTTGCGAGGAAGGCGACCCTGTTGTTTTTGAAAAGGTCAGGTTCGCGGAACCGATCATTTCCTACGCGATCGCCCCGAAGAGCAAGGGGGATGAAGAGAAAGTCAGCTCCGGACTGCAGCGGATACTCGAAGAAGACCCGACCCTCAGGTTCCACAGGGATGAAGAGACTAAGGAAATGCTCCTCTCCGGAATGGGACAGGTCCATCTCGAAGTGACCCTCGAAAGGCTGAAACGGAAATTCGGCGTCGAAGTGCTGATGAAGACCCCGAAAATACCCTATCGCGAGACGATCAAGGCGTCTTCAAAGGCGCAGGGCCGGTACAAGAAACAGTCGGGCGGCAGGGGGCAATACGGCGACTGCTGGATCGAGATAGAGCCCCTGCCGAGGGGCGCCGGATACGAATTCAACGACAAGATCGTGGGCGGCGTGATCCCGCAGCAGTACAGACCAGCCGTCGAAAAGGGGGTCGTCGAGACAATGAAGGAGGGGATTATCGCAGGGTATCCGGTGATCGACATGAAAGTCACCCTGTACGACGGCTCATACCATTCCGTCGACTCCTCTGAAATGGCATTTAAGATAGCGGGCTCGATGGCGCTGAAGAAAGCCTTTCTCGAGGCGAGGCCCGTTCTTCTCGAACCTATCATGAAAGTGGAAGTCACGATTCCCGACGATACCCTGGGCGCCGTGATCGGCGACCTGAATTCCAAGAGGGGAAAAGTCCAGGGAGTGGAACCTCAGGCAGGGGGGAATCAGAAAATAATGGCCCTCGTACCGATGTCCGAGATGTTGACCTACGCGAACCAGCTCCAGAGCCTCACTTCCGGAAGAGGGCTCTATTCGATGGAGTTCTCTCACTACGAAGAAGTGCCCGGCCATATCGCACAGAAGATAGTCGCAGAGAAGGAGGCAAAGAAGACCGAAGAAAACGCTTGACATGTTTTCTAAATGAATCTATAATTTTTTCAAATACCCCATGCGGCACTTGAATATTACATTCGAGAAGTGCGACATTTTTCCCTACGCGACATCTGTCCTTACACACGAATGCGATTACTTATCCTTGGACGATTCTTGTTGACTACGTAGCTTATGGGTTTTTCGCACGAGACCTCATAAGCAACGAGGAGGAGGGCATATGAACGTATCTCGCCGGAATTTCCTGAAGCTTTCAGGGGGAACGCTGGTACTCGGGTCTTTGGGGGTGAACCTGGACCCTGTCAAGGCGTACGCGCAGACGCTGCGCATCAAGAACGCAAAGGAGTCCTACTCTGTCTGTCCTTACTGCTCTGTCGGCTGCGGGCTTATCGTATACAGTGCAGGGGGCAAGGTGGTGAACACGGAAGGCGACCCCGATCATCCCATCAGTGAGGGAACACTCTGTTCGAAAGGCGCGTCGCTTTATCAAATCATCAACAACCCGACACGTTTGACGAAACCGAGATATCGGGCAGCAGGCGCCGCGGAGTGGAAGGAAGTCGAATGGGACTGGGCGCTGGATGAGGTCGCGAAAAAAGTGAAACAGACTCGCGACAAGACTTTCATGACCACGTCGAAGTCCAAGGTGAAAGAAAAGGGGCCCGACGGAAAGGAACTGGCCGTCGAAAAGGCATTCGTGGTCAACCGGACTGACGGGATCGCCCACGTGGGAAGCGCCGCCTTGGACAACGAAGAGTGTTACATGCTGCAGAAGCTCCTGCGCTCGTGGGGGCTTGTCTACATAGAGCACCAGGCCCGAATATGACACTCCGCAACTGTTGCGGCTCTGGGAGAGTCGTTCGGTCGCGGTGCAATGACAAATCACTGGGTTGATGTGAAGAACGCCGACGTCATCCTCGTTATGGGGTCGAATCCCGCAGAAAACCATCCCATCTCGATGAAATGGGTCATGAGGGCGAGAGAGAGGGGCGCGAAACTGATTGTCGTGGATCCCCGTTTTACCAGGACCGCAGCGAAGGCGGACCTCTATGCGCCGATGCGTTCCGGGACTGACATCGCCTTCCTCGGCGGCATGATCAAATATATCCTCGACAATAACCTCTATTTCAAACAGTATGTCGTGGATTATACCAACTCATCTTTCCTCGTGAATCCGGAGTTCAAGGGCCCGGGACAGCTTAACGGCCTTTTCTCCGGCTACGATCCAAAGACGAGGAAGTATGACAAGAAGACGTGGTCGTTTCAGATGGAAGAAAACGGAATACCGAAGAAAGACCCTTCGCTTAGAAACCCCAGTTGTGTGTTCCAGCTCCTGAAGAAACACTATTCTCGCTACACTCTTGACAAGGTATCGAGTATCACGGGTACTCCGAAAGAAAAGCTCGAAGAGGTCTACAAACTCTATGCCTCTACCGGTAAGCCCGACAAGGCGGGTACGGAACTCTATGCGATGGGCTGGACGCAACACACAATCGGGACCCAGAACATCAGGGCAATGTGTATTGTCCAGCTTCTCCTCGGCAACATAGGCATAGCGGGAGGAGGAATAAACGCACTGAGGGGCGAATCGAACGTGCAGGGAAGCACGGACCATGGACTCCTCTTCAATATACTGCCGGGTTATAACCCCGTGCCCTCCGCCTCTATCGTAGACCTGAAGACCTATATCGACAAATTTACACCGAAGACAAAGGACCCCAAGAGCGTGAACTGGTGGGGAAACAGGCCGAAGTATATCACGAGCTATCTTAAAGCCATTTACGGAAAGGCAGCTACGAAGGATAATGACTTTGGGTATGCCTGGCTTCCAAAGCTGGATGAGGGAATGAACGGCTCCTGGCTTGTGCTCTTCGACCAGATGTTCAAAGGGAAGTTTGAAGGCTTTTTCGCCTGGGGACAAAACCCTGCATGTTCGGGCGCAAATGCAAACAAGACGAGAAAGGCATTGGCGAAGCTGAAATGGATGGTCAACATTAATCTGTTCGACAATGAAACCGCGTCCTTCTGGAAAGGACCGGATATGAAGCCCGCGGAGATACAGACAGAAGTATTTTTTCTCCCCGCCGCTTCTTCGGTCGAGAAGGAAGGGAGCATAACGAATTCAAGCCGCCTTGCTCAATGGAGATATAAAGCAATAGAGCCCGTCGGACAATCGATGCCTGATTCCGAGATAATGA
Source organism: Nitrospirota bacterium (assembly GCA_023475105.1). GTDB lineage: Bacteria > Nitrospirota > Thermodesulfovibrionia > Thermodesulfovibrionales > UBA9159 > JAMCWJ01. The sequence continues at coordinate 23,144 of JAMCWJ010000095.1, read as the reverse complement.
ATGAGCTCTATTTCAGAGTCAAGAAACTCTACCAAAAACAGGGCGGCAAGTTCCCCGCGCCCGTAGTGAACCTTACATGGGACTACGGTGAGAAAGGACCTGACGGAAAAATCAAGCACGTCGACATCTCTCTCGTGGCGAGAGAGATAAACGGCTATTATCTTGAAGACATAATTGACAAGAAGGCGACACCGCCGAAGCAGTTGGGGAAGAAGGGGGTACTCTGCACGAACTTTGTCACGCTGCAGGCAGACGGCACAACCTCCTGCGGAAACTGGATATTCAGCGGCAGCTACACCCAGAAAGACGGCAAGGTCATCAACATGATGGCGAGAAGAGGCAAGGACGACCCAACAGGACTCGGATTCTTCTCGGGATGGGCATGGGCCTGGCCGGTGAACCGAAGAATTATCTATAATCGCGCTTCCGTTGACCCCCAGGGCAGGCCCTGGGATCCCAAGAGAGCAGTGATAAAATGGAATGCCGCAAAAGAGGATCCGAATACCAAGAAGCCGGGTGTATGGGAAGGAGATGTACCGGATGGGCCTGCTCCTCCCTTGGCGATGGAAGGGGGCAAGTATCCCTTCATCATGATGGCCACTGGAATGGGAGCCATATTCGGGCCGGGTCTTGCGGACGGTCCGTTCCCTGAGCATTACGAGGCCCTTGAATGCCCTCTCGAGGAAAACCTGATGTCGAAGCAGAGAATAAACCCCACGATCAAGCTCTTCTATGACAAAGCGAGCGGGGTTCCTGAGGATATCTACTTCTCGTGCGACGTACGGTTCCCCTATGTCGCAACTACGTATCGCGTCTCGGAACACTGGCAGACAGGGGTTTTGACAAGACACCAGCCATGGCAGCTTGAGATGCAGCCGCAGATGTTTGTCGAAATGAGCGAAGAACTTGCAAAGGAAAAAGGGATTAGAGACGGTGATAAGGTCACTGTATCCTCAGGACGGGGCAAGCTCTGGGCCGTAGCCATTGTTACGGACAGATTCAAACCTTTCAAAGTTGCAGGCTCGACGGTCCACCAGGTCGGAATGCCGTGGTGCTTCGGGTGGCAGTACCCCGAGGACGGCAGCGGTGGGGAAAGCGCCAATCTTCTCACTCCCACCATCGGCGACGCGAACACAATGATACCGGAATCAAAGGCCTTTATGGTCAACGTAGAGAAGGCATAGGGGGTACGCCATGACAACAACAAACAGAAAGGCTTTGCTTATTTCCCCGGAATTGTGCATAGGGTGCAGGGGCTGCCAGACCGCTTGCAAGGCATGGAACCAGCTTCCCGGCACGAAAACGGTAAACAGAGGGACTGTCGAGAACCCTCCCGACCTGACACCTCAGCTCTATAACAGGATACGGTATGTCGAAATGCCTTCGGAGACGAGCGTGCGATGGCTGTTCGTCAACCAGAGGTGCATGCACTGCGGAGACGCCGGATGTATGAAGATCTGTCCCGCCCCGGGCGCGCTTTACAGAACGAAGGAAGGGGCGGTGGCGTTCGACAAAGATAAGTGCATCGGCTGCAAACTCTGTGTCGAAGGCTGCCCCTTCGACGTCCCGCGATACGACGAAAAGGGCAAGATAGCAAAGTGTCATCTTTGCTTCGACAGAATTGCATACGGCCTGTTGCCTGCCTGCGCAAAGACCTGCCCGACAGGCGCGATACGCTATGGCGAGAGGGATGCCCTGGTAGAAATGGCGAAGAAGGCGGGATATCAAAAGGTATACGGAGAGATGGACCTTGAGGGACTGGGGGCGATCTATGCCTTCAGGGACGCGCCGAAGATTTACGGATACGCCGAAAAGCCCGGCATCCCGGAAAGCGTGGTCTTCTGGCACAAGGTACTGAAACCGCTTTCCTATATCGGTCTCGGTGGTGTGGTAGCTGCGTCTCTCATTCACTATGTTGCCTTCGGCCCCAAAAAGGACGAGGAGGTGAAGAAAGATGAGTAATAACGCTATGGTGAGAAAGGCAAGTTCTTTTGAGATAGTGAATCATTGGGCTCTGGCGGTAAGCTTTTTCGTGCTCGCGGTGAGCGGATACGCTTTTCTCTTCCACCTGGAAGGGGTAGGTTCGGTCTTCGGCGGATTCAATCAAATGAGGGCGGTGCATAACTGGGCGGGAGTGGTCTTCGCGGTCTCTTTGTTCTTGACCATATTCCACTATCTCCCCGTATCCCTGCACTTCACCTCCGACGACGCCGCGTGGTTCGGTAAAGCGGGCGGTTACTTCTCAAAAAGGGCAGCTGTGCCGCCGCAGGACGAACTCAATGCAGGCCAGAAGCTTTACTATCTCGTCGTCCTTGCCGCCGGCGTCGTGATTTCTGCCTCCGGTATCGTGATATGGCTGCGGCCCTGGGCAAAGAGCGGGATCCTCCTTTCACACTTGCTGCACAATATAAGCTTCGACTTGATGGTCATCGCAATCCCTGCTCATATCTATCTTGCAACACTTGCGAATCCCGGGACCTTCAGGATTATGGTGTACGGCACGGTCCCCCTTTCCTGGGCCAAGAAACGGCATGCAAAGTGGGTCCAGAGGATGGGCTTTTAGCTCTTGTTGAGACGGGGCGGGACAGCGGAAACGTCGTCCCGCCCTTCAAGGAATTATTGCAGCTCTTGCATTGTGCCGCAGAAATCCCATAAAGGATGACAGGCCCTTTCCCCGTTTCTATGACCTGTCAGAGAGGATTTCCGTTGAGAAAACTGTTATTCATTATGGTTCTTTTCGCTGCCGTCTGTGCTTATGCCGACGAGAAGCGATATACCGTCCCCCTTGATGACTCTCCGTCGCTGGGCCCCGCAGACACGCCGGTCACCATAATCGAGTTTCTTGATTTCCAGTGACCTCACTGCGTCGGGGTCGGTCCGACCGTCCAGAGAATCATGCAGAACTACAGGGGGAAGATTCGCCTGGTGATCAAGAACTATCCCTATAAATACCGCGATTACTCGCATATCGCGGCCGAGGCATCCCTGGCGGCGCGGGACCAGGGCAAGTACTGGGAGATGCACGATGTCCTTCTTAAGAAATCTCCCCACCTTGATCGGAACAGCCTGATACAGTATGCCCGGGAAATCGGTCTCGACGTGAAGAAGTTCACCGAGTCTCTTGACACGATGAGGCATTCGGCGGCCATAGAAAGAGACAAGAAACTCGCTGTCTCGCTCGATTTATATAACACGCCGACTTTTTTCATAAACGGGATAAAGGTGATCGGAAACAGGCCGTACGACTATTTCAAAAAAATCATCGACGAGGAGTTGAAGCATGCGAAAAAGTAATCGTCCTTTTGTGCGATGTGCCGTGCTTTCTTTAATCGCCTTCCTGTTTGCGTTCGCTGTCGCGGCCTACGCCGGTAAGCTCGAACCTGTCGGGGCGGTGCCTGTCCCGAAAGATAATGCGCAGACACCGGAAAAGATCGATCTCGGAGGGAAGCTCTTCTTTGATCGGCGTCTCTCCGGGGATGGAACGATGAGCTGCGCCACCTGTCATAACCCCGAACAGGCCTTTGCGGACGGTCTCGACATATCCCTCAGTTATCCGACAACGAAGAACTGGCGGAACTCTCCCACCCTTATCAATGCAGCTTTTTACCGGTATCTCTTTCATGACGGCCGTGCAAAGACCCTTGAAGAACAGGCCCTCTTCCCCATAATGTCGGCGTTCGAGATGAATAAGAACCTCGATTACCTGGAAGAACAGGTCCGCATCGTCCCTGAATACACCGAGTCATTCAGAAAAGTCTTCGGCGGTGACGTGACGAGAGAGAGGATCGCCATGGCCCTGGCGGCCTTCGAAAGGACCCTTGTTTCCCTCAATTCTCCGCTCGACAGGTATCTGAAGGGCGACAAGCACGCACTATCCGAAGAGGCGAGAAAGGGACTTCTGCTTTTTCAGGGAAAAGGGAAGTGCGCGGATTGCCACTACGGGGTGAACCTTTCCGACGACAAGTTTTATGCCCTGAATGTCCCTGAAAATCCTGTGCTGCTGAACGACCCCAGGGTGACCGCCACAATGAGATTTGTTGCGAAGGTCTATCATTACAGGGATTTCAAGAATCTGAAAGAGGATCCCGGCAGGTATCTCATCACGAAGCGGAAGGCGGACTGGAAAGCGTTCAGGACGCCCACGTTAAGAGAGATCTCGAAGACCGCACCTTACATGCATAACGGTGTGTTAAAAACGCTCGACGAAGTAATAGAGTTCTTCAACGAAGGAGGGGGCAGGGGAAACAAGGCATTGAAGCCTTTGGGCCTGAATGCCGAGGAGAAGGCGCAGCTGAAGGCCTTCCTTTCCGAGGCCTTGATCGGCAAGGCGATAACCATTCGTTACCCGGAGTTACCTTAATCGTGATGCCTCTTGATGAGATCGAAAAGGGGAGGCCCCACCTGAGGGATACCCTTGAAGTGTACAGAAAGGTCCTGGAATTTGATGAACTCATGTCCCGGGAAAGCATTTCTCTTTCCGCCGGCGACGTCGCATATCCTGCAGACTCTGTAGCTGCGGTTTTCGATGCCTTCTCCTCGGTCTTTGATCTGCCCGGGGAGATGCTGGCGCCCTTACGGGAGGAGGTAAAACTCGGCAGGGTGGATTTCAGGAGGCTTCCCTTGAATGAGACGCCTGCCTTCTCGCTCCCCTATCACGAAGACGAGCTAAGGGAGATTCTTTTTCTTGTCAGCAGGCCTTATTTCGTCCGGCTCGGAACTTCGTCTCCTCTGAGATCCCGGCCATGGGAACGAGGGAGATGTCCTGTCTGTGATTCAAGTCCTTCCCTTTCTTTCCTGAAACAGAACGAGGGCAGGACACTTTCTTGCTCCTGGTGCGGAAGCCGGGGGAAATGGAAGAGGATAGGCTGTCCCCATTGCGGGAACAGCGACACGGGGAAACTCGATATCATCGAGATCGAAGACGAGAAAGGCATGAGGATAGATCTTTGCAACGGCTGCAGAACGTATGTAAAAACAGCGGATGACAATCTCCTCATGGATTATACCCCCGAATTGATCGACCTCATAAGTATGCCCCTTGACGTGCTGGCGCAGGACCGCGGGTATCGGCGTCTTTCACCGAACGCGATCGGAATGAGGGAACTTGTCTGAAGAAGGGACCTGCGGCACGGTCTTCGTTTACATCCTGGCTTCGCCCAATGCGCCCTGACAATCGCAGGACCTCTTTTCAGGCAGGATCTGCACCGTCTCTGCCATCAGGTCCCGGATTCGCTCCAGGGAGTTCTTCATCGTCTCGAGCACTTCAGTCGTGGTAAGTCTTTTTGCCGATATCCCCGCCGCAGGATTCGTTACGAGGCCAATACCGGCAAAGCAGAGTTCAAGTTCCCTCGCCAGACAGGCCTCGGGCATCACTGTCATTCCGACGATATCCCCCCCTATCTGCGAAAAGTACCGAATCTCGGCCTTGCTCTCGAGTCTCGGGCCATTCACGCATAGGTAGGTACCGGTTTTCTTCACGCGTAAACCGGATTTCCTGCCCGCCGTGATCAGCGCCCTCCTCAGTTCATCGCAAAAGGGCATCGTGAAATCGATATGAACAACTTCGTTTCCTTCATAAAAGGTCGATGCCCGGCCGTGAGTCATGTCGATGACCTGATCCGGAAGCAGCAATTCCCCCGGACTCAGGCCTTTGCGTATCCCGCCTACGGCGTTCACCGAAAGTATCCGTTCTACCCCCAGCTCTCTGAATCCCCAGATGTTTGCGCGGTAGTTTATTCTGTGAGGAGGTATCTGATGGGGGGTCCCATGACGCGAGAGAAATGCGACCTCCACCCCTGCCAGTTCACCGATTCTGTAAATGTCGGACGGCTCCCCGTAAGGGGTCGAGAGCTTCTTCAGCTCCCTCACGGCAATTCCTTCCATCTCATAGAAGCCGCTTCCCGCAATAACCCCTATCTTCGCCATATACTTTCCCCCGCTTCGTTGCAGCGCCGGTTCAGAGAACAGCCCCATCCGGCCTTCAGCGTGTCTTCTGCACGCCGGTTTTCTGCTTTACTAATGTTATAATACGGGGTCCGTAAAAGTCCAGAAAGGTGAATGATCCTTCGGAAGCGGACCAGGAGCTTCAGAGAGCTCCGAAAAGAACGAAGGTCCTCAATCAGGTGCCGCACCCGGATTGCGGAGCCGTGAATTGGACGGGAGTCCGGCTCACCCCCGTTCCTGCTTCACAGGTTCGGTTGCGGGTGTTGCAATATTTAGACACTTGAAGAATATAAACAACACCTTCGAAATTGAAACTCCTTTGTTTGGAAGGTTTTTTTTTGGCATCTTCTTTGCAGACTAAACCCGTAGTTTTATGCGTTTACAGAGAACTTTAAGACAGGAAGTCAGTTTCAGCGGAATCGGCCTGCACACGGGCAGATATGCTACAGTTACGCTTAAGCCTGCCCCTCGGGACTCCGGCATCATCTTCAACAGGGTCGACAGAACGGCTGTGATACGGTCCTATATAGGAGCGGTCACAGATACCGCCTTCGCGACCACGCTCGGCAACGGGACGGTGAAAATAAAGACCGTAGAGCATATCCTCGCTGCCTTGGCGGGGATAGGGATAGATAATCTGATCATTGAGGTCGACGGCCCGGAAATCCCGATACTGGATGGAAGTTCGACCGAACTTGTGAGTATTATACTGAAGGGCGGGATCGCAAAACAGGGCAAGAAAATGCCTTATATGAGGATAACCAAGCCCGTCGTTATGGAAGACGGCCACGCGCAAATAGCCATTTTCCCCTATGCGGGAAGGAGAATCACGTACCGGATCCATTTCAATCACCATCTCCTCGGCGAACAGAGTCTCAGCATAGAGTTGAACGAAGAGACCTTTATCAAAGAGGTCGCCCCGGCAAGGACCTTCGGATTTCTCAAAGACGTACAGTATATGATGGCAAACGGCTTTGCAAAGGGCGGTTCCCCCAGTAACGCAATTATTCTGAGTGACGAGGGGATACTCAACTCCTCTGGTCTCCGGTTTAAGGACGAGTTTGTGAGGCACAAGATACTGGATTCTATCGGCGACTTCTCCCTCATCGGTTTCCCGATATATGGACATATTCTTGCCGACAAGGCCGGACACTCCACGCACCGGAATTTCATCAGGAAGATAATCTCGTGTCCCGAGTGCTGGGAGATAGTGTCCGAGGCCGAACAGCACCAGACCCAGACACAGCTTCACCTATAAAAGTCCTTTATTTCAAGGGGTTACAAATTTAGCTTGAATTTTTTCTGAAAATCGGTTTTCATATCTAGGGAAGACCGCAAATAAAAAAAAGAGGCTGGAGAATTCCTTCTCCAGCCTGAGTCCCCAAGACTTTTCTTATTTCTTCTTTGCGGTCTTCTTCGCTGTCTTCTTTGCTGCCGGTTTCTTTGCAGCTGCCTTCTTTGTTGCCATCATTTCACCCCCTTTCTGTCCCCGAAAAAATCGGGGAAGGTCGCACTAAATCCTTCCGATAAGCGAAATCCGCCTTCCCGAAAGAAGCCTTTTCAACGCGGCATCCTTTTTCTTCCGTTTGGATTTATACTCCGCCTCGTCCATCAAGGTACAGTTTATCTTCTGGTTGAACTTTCTTTCCAAATCCTTGAGCCCCTTCAGCACTGTCGGCGAGGCATCGATAACAAACAGATCAACGGTATCCACATCTTCACCTTCGGCATAGGGTCCATAGATAAATGCAGCCTTCGCCCCCGATGCCCTGATGACAGCCTTAATCGCACCGGGGAGGCCAAGGGATTTGGTAACGAGATTCTTGAGCTCCGAGAAGAGAGGTGAGTCTTTGTCTGCCTGGAAGTATTTGAGGTTGGCAATCTTTTCGCTCACCACAATGCCCATCTTTTCGAGGTTGTCGAGTTCGCGTTTTACTCCTGACGGGTTTTTTCTGAGCAGCTTGGCTATTTCGCGGACATAGAATCGCTCATCGGGACTGTTGAGAAGCAGCGAGAGGACATCCGCTCGTATCGACGATGAGAATAAACTCTTCAGCATTTTCATTCCTGTTAATAGTTATATACAAAAAAACGTAATTTGTCAACAAAAAAATCACTTCGTAGAACAGATAATGCATGTTTGTGAACGATAATCGAATTGCACAACAAATGGTGCTTTTTTGTAAACGATGTAGAATCGTGAACGACTGTTCCAGCTTTGAAACAATCATTCACAATGCGCGTTTCCCTGGCGGGGAATACCCTGCAAGGCGGAATCCGCAGCGCTGCGAGAGGCATGCGGTTCGCACAGACGGGCCCCGGTCATGCGACACCCTACGGGCGTGGACTCCCGTCGTGATATACCGGACATCGAGAACAGGGTTGACGCCAGAGGCTGTTTCTTGCAGGGAGGAAATACCTCCCCGCAGAAAACGAGAATGGCTTCCCTCAGGCCGGGAATAAGACGTGGGCGCGGACATGCGGTGTTGTCTTTTGGCGGTCCCAACGGGATTCGAACCCGTGTTTTAGCCTTGAGAGGGCCACGTCCTAGGCCTCTAGACGATGGGACCGGCTGGCTGGGGAGAGAGGATTCGAACCCCTATAAGCAGATCCAGAGTCTGCCGTCCTGCCATTGGACGACTCCCCAAATCGCGAACAGCGGGAATGAGGGAACCGTCTTTCCGCCGGATATAACCCTGTTTTATACCATAAAATATGCTTCTTTGTAAACTCGCCCCGACCGAACGAAGCAGTCAGGCAGAAGGACGTTTTGTCCCGGGAACGCGGAGTCCTCGGCTCCTTTCAGGAGACTTCCACGAGCGCCTTCCCCGCACGGTATGCATCGGCAAGCGCGGAAGGATGCTCGCGAATCACACCCTTTGCATCCACCCCGAGAAAACCCAGCGTCTCGTGCTCGGGCACGCTGACGGTCCGGAAAAAAGCCTTCGCGGTCGTCTCGGAGCACCGGATGCCGATCTCCTTTTTCATGCCTCCCACGAGAAGCAAAAGCCCTCTCCTGCCAAAGGGGCCCGGAAAGATCGCTCTTTTCAGGAGATACTTTTCGCACCAGAAGGCCTGGCACCGGTCGATCATGATCTTCGCTTGGGCGGAAAGGCCGAAGAAGAATATCGGGGAGGCGAGGATGACCCTGTCTGCACCCCGTATCGCGCGGGAGACATCCTCCATGGCGTCTTCAATAACGCATACCCCCGTTTCATCGCAGCCTCCGCAGTTTTGGCAGGGTCTGATATCCATGTCGTTGAGCCGGAAAAACTCACTCTGGTGCTTCGCCTCCTCCACGGCCCTCAGGGACTCGCGGAGGAGAAGTTCGGTGTTTCCTCCGACCCGGGGACTGCCAAGAAAGGCAGCAACCTTCATCAGTCGATTTTCCGGAAGGCCGCCTTCTTCGCTTTGCAGACGGGACATTCGTCAGGCGCTTCCCCTTCCGCCGTGTACCCGCAGACATTGCAAATAAAATAATCTGTCTCGGCGTTCGATCCCATATTCTCGAGGGCCTTCCGGTACAGGGCGGCATGGATCTTCTCGACCTCATTGGCAAAGGTGAAAGACCTCAGGGCGCCGGCAATCCCCTCTGCCTTCGCATCCTCCATCATGCGGGGATACATCTTCTGGAATTCGTATGATTCACCGTGAATCGCCTCCTCGAGATTCTCCTTCGTCCCCTTTACTCCTTTCAGCTCCCGCAGATGATTATGTGCATGGATCGTCTCCGCCTCAGCAGCTGCCCTGAACAGCTTCGCGATCTGTCTGTATCCCTCTGCTTCCGCCTTTTTCGAAAAGGCAAGATACTTCCTGTTTGCCTGGGATTCTCCGGCAAAGGCCTCTCCCAGATTCGTTTCCGTCTTGATCATGGTCCCTCCTTACGCCGACTTTTCAAAGGCATTCTTCGGCGCGTTGCAGACCGGGCTCGCCCAGTCCTCAGAAAGCTGCTCAAAAGGAGTTCCCTCGGCAGCCTCATCGTATTCATACCAGCACGAAGTGTATCTCCATATCTCCGGCTCCTTTCCTCTCAGAACCGGGCATGATATTCTTTCACTTTCTTCGCAAAAGCCCTCCCGAAATCGTAGCAGGTTGTCTCGTCCTCGAGAGAAGGTCTGAACAAGATCTGCAGTCCCGGCTCAAACGTTTCAAGGCCCATCCTCTTGAACTCTTCATAGGCCTCCTTGACGGCGCCTCCCCCCCACCCGAAGCTGCCGAAGGCCCCCATCACCCTGTTCTTCGGTCTGAGGCCTCTGAGGTGGGTCAGGAATTCCGCAACGGTCGGATACATGATATTATTCAGAGTGGGTGTCCCCACGAGGCAGCCGCGCGACTTCCAGAATTCCTTAATGGCAATGCTCATCGGCGAAGCCCTGAGCTTGATGACCTTGCACTCAACTCCCTCATCCTTTATCCCCTGCATGATCGGCAGGGACATCTTTTCCGTGCTCTGCCACATCGTGTCGTAAATGATCGGAACGCTCAGGGCCGCCTTGCCGTTCGCCATCTCACGATACATCCGCAGTACTTTCCCGGGATCAGCCCTCCAGATTATTCCGTGGTCGGGCGCGATCATCTCTATTTCGAGTCCCAACTTCTCTATCTCCGCGGCCTTCGCCTTTATCAGTTGTCCGAAGGGCATGAGAATATTCGCGTAGTAATCGACAACCGCGTCCTCCAGTTCCGACAGAGACTCGCACGTCACGAATTCGTCGTCAAATCTCACGGCAGATGCGATGTGCTGTCCGAATCCGTCCTGGCTCAGAAGAATCTTCTCCTCTTTTATGTAAGTCATCATCGAATCAGGCCAATGGACCATCGGCGTCTCGACGAAGAGGAGGGTCCTCTTTCCTATCGACAGGGTATCCCCTGTCTTCACCACCTTGAGAGTCCACCGCGACGTATCAAAGAATCTTCCCAACCCCGTCCTGCCTTTCTCACTGATATAAATAGTGGCCCCGGGCGCGAGTTCCATGATCTTATCGAGACTCGTAGCATGATCATTTTCGATGTGGTTTATCACGACGTTTCGTATCCGTGACGGATCGACAACGCTTTTGATGTTCTTGATCGTGATATCGGAAAAGTCGTACTTGACGGTGTCGACCAGCGTGATCTCATCGTCCATGACAAGATAGTTGTTGTAGGTAGTGCCGCGCGGAGTCGCGTAGCCGTGGAAATCCCTCACCGCCCAGTCTATTGCACCGACCCAGTGTACACCGTTTTTCAGTTCAACCGCTTTCATAAATCCTCCTTGAGCGCGTCCTGCAAATACGCAGCCTCTATTGTAACAGGCCTCCGCGAAACCTGGGATGCGTGCGTAGCCATTTTCTTCTGCATCCGCGCAAAGGCTTCAAGATGCACCGCCCTGTTCAACACGATGAGTCGTCTCTGAACCTCCTGCCGGGAAACCGGGCCTCCGCTGCGACAAGCCGGAGCCCAGGTCAGATACCGGTAAGCCCTTTTGCCTCTTCCCCCCCTCTTCTTAATTCCCTTTCCTGCTCTTTGTCCTCCCTGAGCAGCAAGGCCTGGAACTCCCCCACATGCGTCTTTTCCTCTCGTGCAATCTCCAGGAGGATTCTTCGTATGGCGCTGTTCTGGGTCATTGCCGCCATCTGCTCATAAAGATTTATCGCATCAAGTTCAGCGATGATTCCCCCCCTCAGTATCTCCCTGTCGACATCCTTCTTCTTTATCCTTTCAAGATCGAACGGTATTTTCGACAGCATATTCAGACCTCCTCGCACAACGTTCTCTTTTTCCCATTATATATGATATTCGCTCCGGTGACGAGTGCTCACTCACCTCAATGCATTCAACATCTCCGTCACCTTCAGGTTTACTCCTTCATCAAAGAGTATCCCCGCGTGGTTTACACCGATGTCGCAGTGTTCGTCGGCCCACGGCAGGCGCGCACTCTCGACGGAAACAAGTCCATCCCCCCTGCCATGCTTCATCTCATCGGGGAAAAGACTTTCAGGGACTATTTTCTCGAGGATATCCGGGAAGGAAAAGACCTTTCTTGCCTTCACGATAAGGAGCTCCCGGCCCTCTCTTTGGACCCGTTCGATTACTTTCCTGTAGATCGAAAAGAGGGTCGGGTCGTTTCCTCCGAAAGAAAGGTAGTGCACACCTTTTCTCGGAGCATCGTGAAGCGAGGCAAAGAAACGCGAGTCGGGAAGAAGTTCCCTGACCGCCCTGCTGCTGAGGAAACCAAGGACCCTCTTCGCGGCATAGGCTGCCGTTCCCTTTTCGCTATCAGGGAGAAGGGGATTGATAAGGGCGATCAGAGGTCGCATGTGCTCTGCCCATTGGGCCATTCTGCTCCCCCTGTGGGGAGTCGCCAGGGTCACGAGAGCCCTTATTTTCCTATCACCCCCCGCCAGGTGGGCCCGGCCGACGAGACCTCCTCTGCTGTGTCCGACGAGTATTACCCCGGACCTGCACTGTTCTTCGTATTTCGAAAGTATCTCCTTCAGTTCGGAGACGGCTGCCGCGGTTTCAGCCGCAGGCCTTTTCTGGCTCCATGCAATTACCGTATAACCCTGTTCACCGAGACAATGGAAGAGCGTGCTCAGGTTACCCGGCGATTCGCCGAAGAAGTAGCCCTTCGCCCTCTTTTCGTTGGCTCTGTTCAAAACCTGCTCCCCGGGCTTTCCCGACACCAATATGCCGAGAGGAAACTTTCCGCCGAGCACTTGTGACTCTTCGGGACACGTCCACACGCGTCCGTCCATGCCCAGTCCATGAATGAAGAGTACAGCGGGCCTGCTCCTGTCCCCCTGCATCATTGTTACGCGCGCTTCCATCTCCCAAAAGTTATAACAAATATTAATGAATTTATAAAGGATTTTTTATTTACAATTAGTCCGCGCAAGTGATATAAAATTGAATTCCCACAAAATCTATTCCCAGGAGGTGTTTGATGAAATTGGGTGTCCTTGTCAGCGACTACAGGAATATGGAAGACACCTTATTAAGGCTCACGGCTGATACCCTCGGGATCATACTCGTCAGCAACGGGGTCTATCACGCGAAGGTAAAAGAAAACGGCAAAACGTCTCCGGTGCTCGAAAAATCTCCCCATCTCTATGCGCTCTTGGAGGATATACAGACCAGAGGGCTGGAGAACGAGATAGACGGCAGGGTCAAATCGATAACTTACAATGATCTCGTAGATCTGATATTCGGGGAATACGAGAAAGTCATATGGATATAGGGGGTTATAATGGCTAAACTGACGATCGGCGTTTTTTCTTCGCTCGTGGGTTCTCTGTCCCTCGATTTTGCGGTGAAACTGGCTGATGCCGCAGTAAAAAAGGGACACAGCGTGGACTTCTGGGTTTCGGGAAATGCGACGATGCTCTCGAAAAAGGAGCAGCGCGCGTTCAAAGACTATTCGGCTCTTCAGAAGACGCTTCAGGAGCTCATGAAGACCGGCAATTTCCAGGCCACGGCATGTGAGGCGTGCGCGGAGGCAAGAGGATACCATAAGGAAGATACGATGGAAGGCTTCCAGCGTCACAGCATGGACTGGTATCTCGCGAGCGGCTTCAGCGCCGACAGGGTCCTGCACATAGGAGGTGATTAATATGGCGATCAAGAAAATTGCTTTCATAGTAAAAAGCCTTCCCTATAAAACCGAGGCGTCGAGACTTGCATTGACTCACGCCATCGCAAGCCAGACCGTTGAGATATACCTCGAAGACGGGGACAATGTCGAGCCTGTTCTGGCATTCATCGGAGATGGTGTGCTAAACTGTCTGAAGGATCAGAAGGCGATGAACGCGTACGGGGTAACGAGCTTGGAGCAGCACCTGAAGAACTCATTGCTTCTTGACCTGAAGGTCCTTATCTGCAAGGAAGACATAGGCAAATTCAGTCTTTCCGAGGATTCCCTCATAATGGATGCAGAGGATATAGGCGGCGAGACCAAAGCGAACATCGTACCGTTCAGCGAGATTATGAAAGAGATGGAATCAGCAAACCATCTCATGTTCTTTTAAGGAGGAAAGTATGGGAGAACTGAGCAGCATGGCACCGACAGAGACGCTTGACGTCCTGGGGAGGGTATGTCCTTACCCTCTGGTATTGACGAAAAAGGCCCTTGAGAAAATGGCGGGCGGCTCATTGCTTAAGATCCTCTGCGACGCACCGGCCTCGGCAGAGGATTCGATTCCGAGGTTTGCGGAGAAGCAGGGATTCAAGTTCGAGTCCGTAAAGCTGGAAGACAAGGGCTACTGGGAGCTCTATATACGGAAACCGTAAGAGCCGGTTGTCCCGGAGTGCGCGCAAAAAAAGGGATGCAGATCTGCATCCCTTTTTTTGTGCGCGGTGTTCCTTGTTCTCTACATCTCTCTTATCGTTATGGCACTTGAGGGGCACACACCAATACAGCTCTCGCAGAATACGCACTCCGCGGTCTGGAAAGGGTCTGATTTGCTCTCAGCCATCTGGAACACTCCCTGAGGACATACGTTCACGCACTCCTCGCAGCCTTCGCACTTTCCTCCATCTACAGAGACCATATACACGTTACAATCACCTCCTCGTTTTTATCTTGTATTTTAAATAAAACTCCCGTCATAAATCAACGAAGGTCCCTCGTCATTCTTTCTTCTTGTAAGGATTGATCACCAGCACCGGCACAGGAGAATCTCTCACCACCTTTGCGCTGATGCTTCCAAACGGAAAGTGCACTGTCTCTTCCCCCCCGGCGTTCTTCTCCGTGACCGTGGGTGGCCATGACGATCAGGTCGACCTTCTCACCGCCGGCGTACTTCAGTATTTCTCGCGCCGGATCGCCCGCCGTAATATGCCGTTTATACAGGGGACAGCCGGACAGGATATTCGTACAAACCGTGCTGAGATACTCCTCCCCTTTGCGGACCAGCTTTTCCTGAAACTCCCGGAGAAAGGCCGGGCTTGCGTCACCGTAGAAGTGATCGAACTGGTGTACGTCCTCGACTACAAAGAGGAGATGCACCTCGGCCTGATATTTTTCGCCCAGCGAACTTACATAGGGAAGGGCATACGCAGCATTCGCCGACAGGTCGGTCGGCCAGAGAATCTTCCTGATTTCCATGATACGTTCTCCTTTTGCAGTAATGAAATCGCACGGATCGAATAGCAGGCACTAAAAAGAAAGGGCTTACCCTCGGGGAAGCCCTTTCTCCGTCGAAAAGGTTCCACTCTTCAGTGTTCTATCTCGATGCCAGAGGTCTCTTCCCTCACCGTCACCGCTATCTTGTAAAGCAGCGTCAGCACCAGAAAGCCCAGGGCCCAGACACCTGTCGCGATCAGGCTTTCACGGAGAGTCGGCCAGTACTCCGTTATGGTATCAAACGGATTCGGGATAAACCCGCCGATTACCAGACCAAACCCCTTGTCTATCCAGAGCGAAATGAAGAGGGCGACGCACGCAGTCGCGAGAATGCTCTCCGACTTGCGCCAGGAAGGGATGATCAGCAGAATAAGGGATACGACGGCGAGGACGCTCGAGGTCCACATAAGCGGCACCAACCTGTCATGTCCTTCAAAACCGGTATACAGGTATTTGAAACTGTCCATATGCCCCGGAATCTGGCTGTAAAAAGCGGTGAAGAACTCGAGTCCGAGGAAAAACACGTTCGCGATCATCGCGTAGGTGACGATCTTGCCGACGGCCTGAATAGGCTCCTTTCCGGGATCGAACTTTGTCAGCCTCCGCACGATCAGGGCAAGGATAATGAGAAGCGCAGGGCCTCCGGCGAAGGCCGATGCGAGAAACCGGGCCGCCATTATGGCGCTCAGCCAGAAATGCCTTCCAGGCAGACCTGCGTAGAGAAAGGCCGTGACGGTATGGATGCTGAAGGCCCAGGGAATCGAAAGATAAATCAGAGGCCTCACCCAGTGAGGCGGTTTTACCCCTTTTCGGTCGGCACTCAGGGTCATCCAGCCGATAATGATGTTGAGGAAGAGATATCCGTTCAGTACGATCATATCCCAGAACAGGATCGAATTCGGCGTCGGGTGGAATATCACGTTCAAAACCCTCATCGGCTGTCCGAGATCGACGAAGATAAAAGAGATGCACATCGTCACTGCGGCGACAGCGAGAAATTCTCCCAGGATGACGATCTTGCTGAATTTCTTGAAGTCGTGGAGGTAGTAAGGAATGACAAGCATGACGGCGGATGCGGCAACGCCGACGAGGAAGGTGAATTGTCCGATGTAGAGGCCCCAGGAAACATCCCTGCTCATACCCGTTATCCCCAGACC
Organism: Nitrospirota bacterium; assembly: GCA_023475105.1. Lineage (GTDB taxonomy): Bacteria > Nitrospirota > Thermodesulfovibrionia > Thermodesulfovibrionales > UBA9159 > JAMCWJ01. Next base: position 6,941 of record JAMCWJ010000095.1, on the reverse strand, counting down.
GTTCTTGAACTGGTAAAGGTAATTGACAAAACCGACCCCGACAAGGGCGAGAAGAAAGAACACCCATGTCCAGTATCTTCGACTTCCGTTCAACGCTTTTTCAAGCATTTTTTTCACCTCCTATGACGTAGAAAACACTGGGCTCCGTTCCCAACTCCGGCTTGCGTCTGATCGTGTAACAGGCGCTGAGGACTTTCCTGACCTCGGAGCCGGGTTCATCGAGATCGCCGAAGTACATGCCGGGCTCCGTGCCCGTCTCCTTCGCTATTTCTCTGGCAGCCTCGACACACGCCGGGATGAGCCCTTTCGAAAGACGCTCGGTGCAGAAGGTGCATTTCTCGACGACACCGATCGTGCGCGTGGGGTATTCCTTATTCTCATCCTCCGGCTTGAGGGCAAGCCTCGGGTCCTTATAGTTGAAGCTCCTCGCGCCGAAGGGGCAGGCGGCCATGCAGAACCTGCATCCGATACAGCGATGCTGGTCCATCATAACGATCCCGTCCTTTCTCTTGAACGTCGCCTTCGTCGGGCAGACCCTGACGCAGGGGGGATTCGCACAATGGTTGCAGAGGAGCACAAAAGGTTTTTCTTTCACGCTCTCTCCCATGTATTCGTTGGGCTGAGTGGGAAAGGTGTGTTCGTATGTGTCGGTCCAGATCCACTTGATCGCGTCCTTCGGTTCTCCGAAATCAGGTACGTTGTGTATGCTGTGACAGGCCTTTATGAGCCTCTTATACTCCTCCTCAGTCCTGAACTTGGACACGTCGATTACCATGGCCCATCTCTTTGCGGTCAGCGCCTTTTCGTTCGTCATCACATGAGAAGCCTCTGCTTCACTGCCGCGGACTCCGCGCATCACCGAGGCGCCCCCCAAGCCCAGAACGGTCGAAATTCCTGCTATCTTCAAGAATTGTCTTCTGTCCATGCTCATGACTCCTTCTCCTTCGGTGCGATATGGCAATTCCAGCAGTACGGGTTCACCGCCATATAGGTATGGCACTCGTCACAGAACTTCTTCTTGTTCGAGTGGCAGTGCATGCACGTATTCTGGAGACTGATCGTAAATTCCTTCCCCTTGGAATTCACGTAGGTTCTCTCGCCGTTCCTCACAGCGGAATCTCTCCAGTCGTTCAGCAGCTTCATATGTTCCGCCCTCATGAACGCCTTCGACTCTATGCATTTCTTTTCCGCGAGCTTCTGGATTTCAGGGGTGTCGATTTTCGGCTCCGGTTTTGCATTCACCTTCCCTATGTTCAGGAAAAAGGGGAATGTCACCAGAAAGAAAAAGATAATCAGTCCGGCAATTATCTTACCGCCGTCATAGAGTTTCATTACTCATTACCCTCCTTCCCGGGGAAAGGTTCGAGGCGCAAGTCCTGAGTCCTCTCCTTTTCTCCCTTCATCACAAGGGCGTTGCCGACAAGCTCGTGAACACCGGCAACGGTCACCCCCGGCACCCAGTAATCCATCGAGGTCGTAAGGGTGGCCCTGTCGATTGCGCAGACATTGGCGAGCAGATTGACTCCGTAGTGTTCATGGACGTGTTTCACCGCGTTTGCCCTCGCGAGGCCTCCCCTCAGCCTCAACTCCATATTCTCCGAGGCGTTCAGGCCGGTCCCGCTTCCGCAGCAGAAGGTCTTTTCCCTGATCGTGTCCTCCGGCATTTCCTGGAAATGGTTGCAGACGTTCCTGATGATATACCGGGGTTCTTCCAGAAGCCCCATCCCTCTTGCGGTGTTGCAGGAGTCATGGAAGGTCACCTTTAGGTGGTCATTCCGGCTTGGCTCGAGTTTGAGCTTGCCGTGTTTGATGAGGTCGGCGGTAAACTCCGCGATATGGACCATCTTCGCGGACGTCGTGTTCTCGAATTTCGTGCCCGTGATCGGAGACACAGGCTCCTCGAGAAAATCAGCGGGGCCGTTCCAGGTGTCCATGTACTGATGGATCACCCTCCACATGTGCCCGCATTCTCCCCCGAGGATCCATTTCACCCCGAGCCTCTTCGCTTCTGCGTATATCTTCGCATTCAGTCTCTTCGCCATCTCATTCGTGGTGAAAAAACCGAAGTTCCCGCCCTCCGAAGCGTAGGTGCTCCAGGTATAATCGAGCCCGAGCTCATGGAAAAGCATGAGATAGCCCATGGCAGTGTACGTGCCCGGATTCGCAAAAAGGTCACCGGAAGGGGTGACGAAAAGGATTTCCGCCCCTTTTCTGTTAAAGGTCGGGTTCACACGGATACCGGTTATCGTCTCTATGTCGTCGACAAAGAATTCGATGCTCGAGGTGATCGTATGCGGCTCGAGCCCGAGATGGTTTCCCTTCATGTAGCAGGCGGCTACGGGACCCGCTATCCAGCCTATGTTCAACCCGATCAAGTTGGTGAGCTCCCTGCCCATCATCGTGATCTCGGCCTGGTCGATGCCGTAGGGGCAGAAAACGGAGCAGCGGCGGCATTCGGTACACTGGTAGAAGTAGTACCACCACTCCTTGAGAACGTTGGCGGTAAGGTCCCTCGCCCCGGCGATCTTTCTCAGTATCTTCCCTGCCAGGGTGAAATTCCCCCTGTAGACCGACCTCAGCAGCTCGGCCCTGAGAACCGGCATGTTCTTCGGGTCCCCGGTGCCGATAAAGAAATGGCATTTGTCGGCGCAGGCGCCGCACCTCACACAAATGTCCATGAAAAGCCTGAAGGAGCGATATTTTCCGAGAAGGTCTCTCATTCCTTCAAGGAGCGTCTTTTCCCAGTTCTCCGGGAGTTTCCAGTCTTCGTCGTTCGGCCTCCACTCGTGCGCGTTCGGGAATCCCACGACGTCAAGTTCCTTCGGCTTCGCCGCGTGGCAGAACATATGCTCTTTGATCTCGACCGGGGTGTCCATCCACCCCTTCTTTGGGGGCTTAAAATCTATCTTTGAGAGTTCGTCCGGTTTAGCGGTAAATTTTGCCATGGTTACTCCTTCTCTACTGGAATTCCAGCCGTTTTCATCTTCTCCCTGAAATCGTTTTCATACTCCTCATAGGTATGGATGTGCACAGGGTAATTCCAGGGATTGACGCGTCTCTTCATGCGGCTGTTGTTCACCATGTTTCTCGTGGGGCTCAGGAAGACCCCTCCCATGTGCATCAGTTTGCTGAGAGGGAAATAGGCGAAAAGGCAGCAGATGAGAAAGAGGTGGATATAGAAGATGACCCCGATACCCTCAAGCAATTTGGGGTCCGGGTTGAGACTGACCACTCCCATGGCGACCTCCTTCACTCCGACCACGTTCACCTTGAAAACATACCTCATCAGTACGCCGGTGCCGGCGATGCCCAGGATCAGGAAGAGCGGGAAATAGTCGGCGGGAAGCGAGATGTAACGCACCTGCGGAATGAAGACCCGCCTCAGGAAGAGGTACGTTACCGCAAGCAGGATCACGGCATCGCTCATATAGAAAAGAGGCGCGCCGATCTGCATGAAGCTGTCAAGCCCTTCAATCATCCTCACCGGGAGGGGTACCTGCTGGATGAAGAACCTCAGGTGGCGGACCAGGATGATCAGGAAGGACCAGTGGAAGGCGAGACCCGCCAGCCAGAGCCATTTCGCTTCTCCATAGACAAGCTTGGCGCCCTCGGACATCTGCGTCTTCAGGTTCCTGAAAAGTGACCGGAAGAGAAGCACCTCCAGGGCCATCCTTACGACCACGCCGAACGTGGTGGAAGGGTTATCGATCTTGTTCTGCTTGATCCAGGGCAGGGATTTCTCCTGTCCACACGTGGTGGGTATACAGAACGGCACCGGTGAACTTCCCCACTTGAGCACGCGGTACATAAACCCCGTGATGAATATCAGAAGCGCAGCATAGGGGATGATCACTCCAAAGAGATATTGCAGATGCCCCGCACTTACGCCGATAAACGCGATCAGAGCAAGTGCAGCCACTGCACACAAGGAAAGTATGGCTCCCATTTTCTTACCTCTTTTTGTTCGACGTTAACACCTTTGCCATCTAAGGGTCCGGTTACTCCCCCCGGACCTCACGAACCAGATTCGCCTTCTGTAACAGCCTGTAGGTCATATTCCTCAACTCGTCCGACTTGAGTTCGTAAATCTTTTCCCGACACTTCATATAAACATCGAAGGAAATAAGGGCCATCGCATCGATCTTGGACTCAATCGCCTCCCTCTCCCGCAAGGTCTGCGTTTCATCGCTTCCGATTTCTTCTCTGATTATCTTCTTGAGATGGAAAAGAAAGGCCAGGGCCTGAGAGGGGGCGAGGTCCTGAACAGCCCTTATCCTGATGACGCTGTCAAGGAGGGGGGCTATCCGCACGAAATCCAGTTCCTCCTCAAGAAGGGCGTCGAGGAGGCCTTCCAATGCCTGGGAAATCGTATATCCCAGGGGATTGGAGAACTGCTTTTTCTTGTTCTTCAGAAAACCCGACGATTCAGCCGGATAGGCCTCTAAAACTTTGTTGAACCATTTTTCGAGAATAACAGATTTCTTTCCCGACAAGAGTTCCCTTACGTCCACATGCACCCCGGTTTTCCCCCTAGCGAAAAGAAAGAAGTAGGAAACTTGAAATGCGGTATCAATGAAAAAGGCAAGAGCAAATACAAAGACTTCCTACTTCTTATTTCTTACTCCCTACACGCAACCCGTCGGTTTCGGAAGGCCCGCAATCTTACAAGCCTGCTTTGCGGGTCCGCCCGGATACAGTTCATACAGATACTTGGTGTTTCCTTTTTCAGGCCCCATGACCTTGCCGATCTCTTTCACAAGAATCTTGATCATCGGTGCAATCTGATATTTCTGATAGTAATCCCTCAGAAAATTGACAACCTCCCAGTGGGCATCGGTCATCTGGATATCCTCCGTCTTCGCTATGTGATCCGCGAGCTCCTTACTCCAATCGTCGAGGTTTACGAGATAACCGTCCTCATCGATCTCGTACTGCTTTCCCTGAAATTCCATTGTCGGCATGTGAAAATTCCTCCTTTCTGTGTGTGTAATACTCGAACTCTTCTCACTCGAAGGGCGTGCCCTGCGTGTGACACTCTATCTTGAATCCGTAAGAAATCCTATTCAACAGGTTATACACAATAATACAATATAGCATACCTGGTCAAATAAAAATAACTTATCAACTAATTTGTGCAGTTTATTATTTTAACATTCCTTATCGAGTTTTACAAAGATGATCTTGCCTGAATAATCCCTCCTCACGTCTTTCGGCTCCCGCAGCTTGTGACTCCTCGGGTCGTAGTTATATACGGCTTCCCGGTACCTTTCGTCCGGCGCGAGAGTATTGCATACGCTCCAGTCGCCGCCGCATGCGTAGGCAAGCGCGTCGAGATACGCCTCACCCATGTTGTGGCCGGTCGGGTCTGCCACATAGACGGCGCCGCATTCACACCTGCCGCCGAGAATTTCACCCGTCCCGGTCTTTATCTCCTCGGGGACCTTGAGGAACCTTCTGCAGAAGGGGCATCGCGCCGTTTCGTCCTTGTCTTCCCGTACCTTCGGCCTCACGTCGCTTCCCTCCCGCCCCGGCCGTCCAAAACCCTTCTCGCCATATCTCCTACCTTTGTTTCGACCAACTCATGCCCTTCGTAAATCCTGAAGCGTCCTTCATCATACACCATCTCCTTCACCTTGCCCTCGGCCTCAGAGACATCGCTTCTCCCGAGCGCATAGAGTGCAAGGCCCCTCACCGAAGGGTCCCGATGGTTGAGCGCTGCCAACACTATTCCGCCGGAGCCCTGCATTCCGTCCACCTCCGCCCCGGCAATCCTGCCGATGGCCCACAGCACCCCTTTCAGAAAAATCTCCTCCGTGTGGAATGAGAGTATAATCGACGGTATATCCCCGCAGGTCTCAGGACAGTGCAGCGCTATCTCTCCCAGCATCTCGGGAGCACTCCATCCGATCCCCCCTGACTCGTCGCTCACCGACCAGATGAGGCGCTGCACGATGTTCCGGACCGTCACAGGGTCTTTCGTCGCAACAGCGCCTGCCGCTCTGCCCATCGCCTCGATCGCCCGCCAGCAGAGAAGGTCATCCTTGTCGTAAGCCGACGAGATCAGGACCCGGAAGACGCTTTTATTCCTCAGGGCTAGCTCGGTCACCTTGCCGAAATCCGCCGCCCCCAGAGCATCCTGCACTCGCTTCTTCAGCGGAACCTTTCCCTCTGTCAAAGGCGAACCTCCCCGCTGATTCCGGAATGGGTATGCGGCTCCATGGGTCCCGCCATCAGGGGTACCGGGCCGCCCTTTTCTGCCTGAACCCGACCGCAGCCCGTATGAGCCCGCCGGCCCATTCCCTTGCGCCGAAGGCATGCACGTGCGTATAGGTCGCAAGGACATTGTTACGGCAAAGTCCGTCGGCCTTTCCCTGTATGCCCAGACCCCTCTTCATTTCGAAGACATAGCGAAGCCCGTCCGCTTCTCCATTCGCCTCAAGAGGTTTCGAGTAGTGAAACTCGTGTCCCTTAAGGACCGTGCCGACGGGATAAAAAGGGTTTTCCCCGACCACTTCGGCTATCGAATACCCATGGGCCTGCGGTCTCTTCTCGAGGGAAAAAACCAGAGGGAAAATTCCCGCCATGGGGTAGGTCCTGCCTTCGAGCAGAAGCCCCTCGCCCAGATACATAAGACCGCCGCATTCCGCATATACCGGGAGCCCCTCATCGATCGCGCGCCGGAGGGAATCGCGGAACCGCACATTCCCGGCCAGCGCTATCGCATGGGTTTCAGGGAACCCCCCGCCTATATACAGGGCGTCGATTGCCGGCAGCTGCCCCTCTGAAATCGCACTCACTTCGATAATCTCGACGCCGTATCTCCGAAGCTCCTCGAAGTTCTCGGGATAGTAGAACTGGAAGGCCGAATCCCTCATGACGCCGATCCTTGCTTTCATCCGCTCTTCCCCTCCCCGAATAACGGGGGGAGAGGGGGGGGGGGC
>JAMCWJ010000077.1 GCA_023475105.1 Nitrospirota bacterium | reverse complement strand
AGGGCCATGATATACACAGCAAAGATATTTTCTCTCACTCAGCCGGTATATCAGAAAGATTCCGGACAAGCCGGAATGACATCGAAAAAAATTGGGATAACCACTATATCTCGCATAGACCCATTAAAAAGCCGGATGCGCCAGTAATTTAAGGGTATTGACATAACCCACCCGCTGCGCCAGGCTTCTCATATGGTGACGATATCCGGCCCCCTGCAGTCGGGCATCACCGACCGAAAGAATCCTGTTCTCCCTCGCCATATTTCCGGGCGCCTCCCTTCTCCTTCAGGTCCGGCCCGACTTTGTCCTTGACAGGGTGTATCCAAAGCTGCTACGCTTAGTTATCAAACAAGTGTTGATTCAGGTTAAAACTACGTCACGGTAAGCCCGCATACGCCCGCAGTTTTTCCCCACACACAGAAAGAAGGAATTTATGGAATTTCAGACATTCAATTTTCACCCCCAAATTGCGGCCGGCATCAAGGCGCTCGGCTATCACATCCCAACCCCCATCCAGCGTCAGGCGATCCCTCCGGTCCTGCAGGGACAGGACGTTATGGGTCTTGCCCAGACCGGAACGGGCAAAACTGCCGCTTTTGTGCTCCCCATCCTCGAACGCCTGATGACGGGACCGAGAGGCCGTGTCCGCGCCCTTGTCATCGCACCGACGCGCGAACTGGCGGACCAGATCAACGCCGCCATCGCAGACTTGGGCCGCCAGACGCGGCTTCGGAGCATCACAATATACGGCGGCGTGAACATGAACCCACAGATACAGAAACTGCGCATCGGCGTCGAGATCGTCGTCGCCTGTCCGGGCCGCCTCCTCGATCACGTCGCTCAGGGCACGATCGGCCTGTCGAACCTGGAGGTGTTGGTACTGGACGAAGCGGACAGGATGTTCGACATGGGTTTTCTGCCCGATATCCGGAGGATCATCAAACATGTGCCGCCAAAGCGCCAGACGCTTTTATTCTCGGCAACCATGCCGGACGACATCCGCAGGCTGGCCCACGAGATCCTGCGCGCGCCGGTCACTGTGCAGGTCGGTCACACGGCCCCTGCAGACACGGTCAGCCACGCGCTCTACCCTGTTGATCAGCACCTCAAGACCGCACTCCTCCTCGAACTGCTGCGTCATACAGACACGGAGTCGGTCCTGATCTTTACCCGGACCAAACACCGCGCCAAGCGCGTGGGGCAGCAACTCGAAAGGGCCGGCTACAGGGCCGCATCGCTGCAGGGGAACCTGTCGCAGAACAGGCGCCAGGAGGCGCTCGATGGCTTCCGCAACGGCTCGTATCAGATCCTCGTCGCGACCGACATTGCCGCCCGCGGTATCGATGTATCAAGCATTTCCCATGTCATCAACTACGATATGCCCGACACGGCCGACGCGTACACGCACCGGATCGGCCGCACAGGCAGGGCTGCGAAGACCGGCGATGCCTTCACGTTCAGCACCCGCGAAGACGAAGAAACCATACGCAGCATCGAACGGGTCCTCGGTGAAAAGATAGAGCGCCGTACACTGTACGGCTTTGACTACAAAAAGCCGGCGCCCTCGCGCGATACCGAGTTTGCACGCTTGCCTCGTGAACCACAGCGCCGCAGACAGCAAAACCCGACGACCTGGAAAGGCGCGCGAGCACAACCAAACAGCCCAGAAGGGCGGGCTCGCAGGAGGCAAGAAGATCGTAAAACCGGAAGTGCGGGAGCCCAAAGGCAGTTTCCGCGCAGGGCCGCTCGGCGCGGCTCTCCCGGTTCTTTGAGACCCAGAGGCTAAGGCCCTCCCCCCTTTCGCGATTGGGATCATCGCCGCACTGAGACGGATACTTCTCGTGGGCCCCAGATTTCTGTCTTGAGCATCTTGAGCATGTTCCCTATGAAAAGCTCTACGAGATCGCACTGAGCGCCGTGATCATCATCCTCACGGCTGCGTACTATCTCCCGGTAAGGGCGGAAAAACTTGAGCAGCAATACTGGGATTGATAATCCGTCCTTATAGCTGAATAACAATTACTCATTTGTCAGACCCGGCGTCTTCTGGATAATATTTTACACAGACAGGGTCCTGGAGGGGATCTCGCGGAAATGGCGAAGGAAAGGACCCGATACGAGGTCGGGCCTGGTTCAATTATTTTGAGACCGCTTTCCCGTCCTTTGCCTCGCAGCAAACTGGAGGGGATAATTACGCTCCAGTTCTGCGCTCTTCTTAAGGGCAATGGATAGAAAGGCCGTTCGAACGCAAACCCGGAGGGACGCTAACCAGAGAGGTCGGACTGTGAATCGAGATGCAGGCGGGAAAGACGCACTAAAGGCCATTATTCAAGAACAGCTCGCTCATGTCGCCAGCTCCCTTTTCCTGACCAAATCCCTGGCGATCATCGATAACTCGGCGGAGAGTAAAGAGAGTTTTATCGCCGCTGCCCTCCGGATCAGCAAAAGGATTGCCTTATTCATTGACAGAGACCTGGCGCAAACCGTATATGAAAAAATCATGGAGGCGATAGAGAGAAATGGTTCGCCCCCGGGAACGAGAAGGAGATTCAAGAGGGTCGCGTTCTCGATGAAAGTGCGCGTACGGTACGATGGATCACACTCTACACTGGACTCCGAAAACCTTTCGGAAGGGGGATTGTACCTTAAGACAAAGGAACCTTTCCCTGCCGGCTCGGAAATAGAAATCACTTTGCCCTTGGAAACCGGAAACCGGATTCATTTGACCGGGGTCGTTGTCCGCAAAAGCGACCCGTTTGATGACACGCCAAAACGTCCTTCCGGCATGGCAGTCCAGTTCAAGGAAATCAGAGATGAGGAGACCGAGATACTGCGGGGCTTTATACAAAGGGCACTGATGCACGACGGCCTTGAGAGTCGGGGAGAAGGCGCCATGGAACCCCCTTCCCCATAGTGTGCGATGTTTGGCAACTCGGCCGCAACTCGAGAATCTCAGAACTGCGCTTTGAATTCCGCGAAGGCCCTCTTCAGTTCTTCCAGTTCGCTCCTCAGCTTTGCGATCTCTTCTTCCATGATATCGATTCGTCCCTGCACGGGCGCATGCGGCGCTTCAGGTTCGACCGCAAGATCATGCGTCCTTTCGACGCCTCCTGAAAGAAGGTGCATGTACCTGGACTCCTTTCTCCCAGCCTCCCTCGGCGGCCTCGTCACAAGCGACGGATCGTGCTCCATAAGCCCCTCCAGGGTTTCTTCGACCTGCTCCAGGTTCTTAAAGGCGCACATTCTTTCCGCGCGCGCCCGGATCTCTCCCGCAGTCTGGGGACCGCGCAGCAGAAGCTCGCAGAGAACAGCAATCTCCTGCCCGGAAAGATCGAAGCGGTCCGGAAGCGTGTGGACGTATTTCGGGACGCGGCTTCCGGCTATATGCGTTCTCCCGCACCAGGCCCTTTTCGAGCAGGCCCTCAAGTCCCCGCTCCACTGCAGCTTCCCCGTAAGAGACAACGGGATTGCGGTTCGATTTCTGGCTGCAGGCATTGGTCAGCGCATTCAGGGACAGGGGGTAATACTCGGGCGTGGTGATCTCCTTTTCGATCAGGCATCCGAGGATGCGGACTTCAGCTTCATCGAGAATCATTTCCATCTCTCAACCTCCGGGGATATACTCTTCTTTGAACTCCGGGCCGGAGCGTTTCCTTTGCAGCAGGACGCTGAATGCTCCATTTCTTCTTCATATGAACGCATGTCGCTCCTCAGGCGGAATTACAGATAATGTACACGATTCCGCCTCTTTTATGAAGGTCCGGGAATGACGAATACTCCTGTTGCAGTTATAATCGGACTATGAAGAAAATGACGCAGAAGAAAAGGACGGTGAAGGAATGATCTCCCCCTTGAAAGAGGCGGTGCGTTTCCTTCTCAGGGTCTTCATTCGCAGGAACAGGGAACTCATATACCGGGAAGCCGGGTTCCTCAACGGGTTCATGCACCTACTGATGAAGCAGAGGAACACCGGCGCACGGTGGACGCGGAATGAGAGGGACGAGTTGAAAAGCGGGCTGAGGCATTTGTCCTGCTATGTGCCTGTCCTGATAATATTCCTGCTGCCTGGGGGGGCTCTGCTCCTTCCCTTTCTCGCGGATATCCTCGACAGGCGAAAACGCCAAAGGCCCCGCGCCGGGTAATCGACTTGTACCCCGCTCCCACTCCTCCGGATCTTTACGCTATCGTTACTTCCTTACAGAGATAGACGTCCTGGACTGCGCGGAGCAACTCGATGCCGTCCTTCATCGGCCTCTGGAAAGATTTTCTGCCGGTGATGAGTCCTGTGCCTCCGGCCCGCTTGTTGATCACCGCAGTCCGCACCGCCTGGGCAAGGTCGTCCTTCCCGGCCGAAGCGCCGCCGGAGTTGATCAGCCCCGCCCGGCCCATGTAGCAGTTGACCACCTGCCACCGCGTCCATTCGATGGGGTGCTCAGGGGCGAGTTCCGTATAGACCCTCTTGTCGGTCTTGCCGAACTTGATTGCGTTGTACCCTCCGTTACATTCCGGTTGTTTCTGCTTAACGATATCGGCCTGTATCGTGGCGCCGAGATGATTGGCCTGGCCGGTGAGGTCCGCAGCGAGCTCATAATCCTTGTCCTTTTTGAATTCCGGGTTGCGGACATAACACCAGAGCACCGTGAACATACCGAGTTCGTGGGCCCGCTCGAACATCTCCGCGATCTCGACGAGCTGCCGCCGCGACTCCTGTGATCCGAAATAGATCGTAGCCCCGACTCCTACCGCACCCATATCGAATACCCGCTCGACGCTCGCAAAGACGACCTGGTCATACGAGTTGGGGTACGAAAGAAGTTCGTTGTGGTTGAGTTTTACGATAAAGGGGATGCGGTGAGCGTATTTCCTCGCCACGGCGCCCAATACGCCGACGGTGGAGGCGACAGCATTACACCCGCCTTCGACGGCGAGGTCGACTATTCTTTCCGGATCGAAATATTCGGGGTTCGGGGAAAAGGCCGAAGCCCCTGAATGCTCGATCCCCTGATCGACCGGCAGGATCGAGAGATATCCCGTGCCCGCAAGTCTTCCGGTCTGATACATCCACCTCAGGTTTCGTATCGTCGCGATGTGGCGGTCAGTCGGCACGAGCACGCGCTCGATAAAGTCCGGACCCGGGAGATGCAGCATGTCCTTTGCGATCCCGGTACAGGAATGTTCCAGCAGCGATGACGCATCTTCCCCTAACAAATTCCGAATTCTGTCGATCATGGCGTTTCCCTCCTTAGTGTCGGTTCTCTCCCTTATACGCCTTTCATATTTCCGGACCTCATAGCGGCTGCCGACCGCAAAAAAGAATGCGCCGGGGGACACCTCGGGCTGAATATCCTGATACGCATCTTACCGGCGGTTGCCGTGCCTCCGGGCTGCCTTGTAATCTTTACCACACCGCGGACAGAAAAGCAATCTCAATTTGCTTCGAGCCCTTGCTTTTTAATTTCCTTTTATCAGCTTTCCTCCTCCCTGTCAATGGCCGGTGCCGTAATAACGTTCGGGACTGTTCCCTTGCGCCAGGGTTTGCAAGCGGGCCCCTGGACATTCTCGACTTGGCCGACGAACGTTTTGCGGGGCAGGCTGATCGTTCTTGAGACGGCACTGTGTATATTTCCGGAAGGCGGCCTGCATTATCGCACCACGAAGGCTCGATAGCCGGCCGGCGCTGTCACAAAGAGTTCCCCACTGGTTCTAATAGGAAGACGGCGGCAATTTGACCGGACCGAACATCTTCGGCTTTGGCTGCGGGATTGTAAGAAAATTGTAGATCGCAGCAGCAATAACTTTCTTGTCGCTTTCCGAATGCAGGTCAAGTATCTTTTCGAAAACAAGGCCGCTTTGGGAGGCGGTCAAACGGCCGCTGCCCGCGATGGATTTCAGTATCCCATTGCTGATTTCGAGCACGATACCCATGACCTCCATCTGCCCTTTCTGGTCAATGCCGAGGGCTTCATAAAAGTCGTCAGCACGATGGTCAAAGCCATGCTCGCTTGTATAGTCGATGTCCCTCGGCCGAAGCCTGCGATAGTACTCGGACGGGTCGTTCGCTAGATATTCCATCACTTGACCGAGACATCCCGCCTTCTCATGGTTGTTTCCCGGTCCTTCAAGCGCGGAGAGAATATATTCGACGCCTCTTGATCTTGGCCCGACGCCGAGATACGACATGAAAAGCGTGCAGGTAGCCCTGGCATCGTCCTCCAACGGAGAATTCAGACCTGCATACCATGCCTCTCCGGACAGATCTCTGTTCTCTCTCTTGTACGGAATCTCCGGCCCTCTCTTTTGTCCACTCATACTCCTCCCTTTTCGGCAGCTTGCATTAATTCACATATGCTCTCCCGCTTTTTCCCGGTCCTCCAATCTCTCGTGAAGAGAAATGGGGAGAGGCTCGCCGCCTCACGTTATTCTAGGATATTAAGAAAATACGGCGCGTCAGCGCATGTCTGAAAATTATGTCGGTATCTGTCTTATGAAAAGACGCTCTGACCTTTTGCCTCACAGCTTACTCCTCGTCGCCCGGGACTTCCGAACTGCCGTAACGGATTACCGTCACCACAAACGTTGCAGCGCCGCCGGGTTTCCTCACGACGACTTCATCTCCCTCGGTCCTGCCCAACAGGGCCTTCGCCATGGGAGAATCGATGCTTATATATCCTTTCCCCGGATCGAATTCATCGGGACCGACGATCCGGTACCGCTGCATGTTGCCCTCGCCGTCTTCGAGTTCCACCCAGGCCCCGAAGAATATTTTCGAGGTATCGCCCGGCGTCCTGTCCACGACGATCTGTTCTTTCAGCCTCTTCGAGAGGAAATGGATGCGGGAATCGATCTGCCGCAGCTGCTTTTTGCCGTAGAGATATTCGGCGTTCTCCGACCGGTCGCCCATGGCAGCCGCTTCGGCCACGGCCTGGGTGACCCGGGGCCGTTTCACCTTCCAGAGATACGACAGTTCCTCGCGCAGCCTCTCGTGTCCTTCGGGGGTGATATACGGTGAGACAAGGGGCTTACTCATCAACGTTCTTTTCCTTCCTGCATGGTCAGAATTTGAGGAAAAGCGGTTTGTGTGCTTTGCATTTTTTGCCCGCCCTTCTTTTTCCGGCTGCGGGGCGAACGGCAGATGGCGCAGCGCGAATCGCAGCAGTACTGGCAAAAGGTGCAATCGGGACACGGGTTCTTCTGCAGCGCTTTTTTCTCCATTTTTCTATTGTACACTTTTGAGCAAAACACCGGGTGCGCGGCACTCATCTCACATCACGTGTGCAGTCCCTGCCGCCCGGTCCCTCTGTCCTTCGCGTTATACGAACGAAGCGAACGGACCAGGAGCGAGATCGCGAGGTCCAGATACCTCTCCGGATCGAACATCGGACCGAGGAGCCGGACTTGGCCTGCCTTGCTCAGAAGACGGTCGTCATAACGCGCACCCGGACATCGCCTCCTTAGTTCCGCAAGTACGGAACCGAAGTTCGCGGCACGCGTGGGCAGGAGCAGCGCACCAAGGGAATCGTAAAGCAGCCCGGACTCGGAAAGGACGAAGGGGCGCCGGCCTTCCGTATACAGGTGGATAAATCCTTCGCGCTGTTCCGTCGTGCGCTGCAGGGTGGTCTTTGCCGACTTGGTGAAGATAAGGCCGCCCGACAGAACGGCTCGGCCGGGAGCAAACTTCCTGCCTTTCACGGTCTCTGCTTCCCCGTGCGTCGCGATCCTGGCTCCGGAGATGATTGTGTCGACGCGGGAATACTCTACCCGCATATTTTCTCCTGCTCTCGACCCGATCTCGAGGCCTGTATCTCCGAAGGAAAAGGTGCGGACAATGGTCCTGCTCCCTTCAGTTTCGACCTCTTCCTGTCCGAGGACGAGAGCAAGGAAACCTGCTTCGGCAAGTTTTCCGGCCCTGTCCTGTGCAATGCCTTCCCGAGCGTACGCCGTTATGATCAGAGGACCTTTCCCCGGAACACGGAGACGCGCAAGGGCATCATACACGGTTATCCCCAGCGCCCGGGACAGTGCAGGGGCAAGGCTTTCCCTGTCTTCTCCAAGGTTATCGACGCTTACCACGAACATTCCTTATACTACCTCGATTCTCCTTAAAGTCAAAATCGTCCCGGGTCTGCGCGGGTTCCCGATCCCTCCGGATAACGCCGCGCGACGGCGAAGCCGGATATGAAACGGCTGCGCCCGACCCCATCGTCGTCCCTCAGCCCCTCGTGGGAAATCCATTCATTTTGTGATACCATGAGAATACATGATCCCCTTAAGCGACACCGACAGAAGACCGCTCAATTTTCCGATCGTTACCGCGGTCACAATCGCAGTGAATGCAGTAGTCTTCTTCTTCGAGCTCACCATGGACGATACCTTTGTCATAGAATGGGCCTATGTCCCTTCTGAAATCGCCGCAGGCAAGCGTCTCCTCACGCTGCTCACCGCGATGTTCATGCACGGCGGCTGGTTTCATATCATCGGCAACATGGTGTACCTCTGGGCCTTCGGCCCTGAGATAGAAGATGTGATGGGGAGGGGCCGTTACCTCGCCTTTTATCTCCTGGGAGGTCTGGCGGCCTCTCTTGCCCAGATAGGAATGAACCCATCCTCGAATATCCCGAACCTCGGAGCAAGCGGGGCGATCGCCGCGGTGATGGGCGCTTTTCTCATCACCTTCCCCAGAGACAGGATCCGCACACTCGTGTTCCTGGGATGGTTCGTGACGATAACAATGATCCCCGCTGTCATCCTCGTAGGGTTCTGGTTTCTTATCCAGCTCTTCAGCGGGATAGGCGCCCTCACGCAAAGACAGTCCGGCGGAGGCATCGCCTACATGGCCCATGTCGGGGGGCTGGTATTCGGGGCGTTGACGGCCAAATTATTCGAATCCCGTAAGCGTCTGAATGCGCGAGGGTTGAGAAGATAATGCCCTCGGAAACGGGCGCGGGAATCAAACGTCTCCTTGAGATTCTCGCACAGAGGTGGAAGGCAGAACGAAAGAGCGCCACAAGCGCCTCTTGCAGCCTCTCTGATGAGACTGCCTTCAGCAGAAATCCCTCATGCAGGTTCTTCTGGTTCAGAATTCCCCGGCATATCGGAAAGCATCCCTTCGCATTGAGGGCGCTGAGGCTTTCCGACGGCCCCACGTTGCATAAGGAATTGGGAAATGCGGGGCTCCTTGAGGCGGACGGCCTGAGCAGGCCGTTCGCGACATCGTGGCTCCACCTCTGGTGGTGGCTGAGGAGGACGTATGCAGCCCCGTATGTCATCAAGACAGCCTCCGGCTGCGTAGGGTTCATCGGACTTTGCCGGATAGAACCCGGAGACTCTGTCGAGGCTACCCTTGTGATTTTTGCCGCCCGCCGCAGAAGGCTCGGATACGGCAGCAGGGCCTTTTTCCTCCTCTCGGAAAACGTCCTGCAGCGCCTCCCTGTAAAGAGGGTCGTCGTGAGGGTGAGAGCGGACAATCACGGGTCCCTTTCTTTTTGGAAAAGGCTCGGCTTTGAAGAACTGAAGAATGAAAGCGGCATCACCCTGCTGTCCCGGCAATTGATGGCGGATTCGGGAAGCGCCACCCTGTTGGAAAGATCACGTGCGGTATGTTAGAGTGAAGTAATAGTACGGACAGCAGGCCGGGGAAAAACTGCAGTGACGGTTTCTTCCGGGGGCGCTGCCCGAGGGAGGTGAAAAAAATGAAAACATACCTGACCTTGGCGGTCGCTTTCACTTTTGTCTTTGCCTTCGCCGTGACGCCTCCTGTGCGTGCGGAAAGCGCAGGGATATCGAAGATCGAGGACAGCATAGGCGTGTTGCGGTCGATGGTTTCAATTCCCGAAAGGGCGATTCCGCCTGCCCTTCTCCGCAACGCGAGCGGGATCGCTATCGTTCCCAACGTGATAAAGGCCGGCTTCATAGTGGGGGGTAGATACGGCACCGGCGTTCTGCTCGTGCGGGACAAGGAAGGCAGATGGAGCAACCCTTCCTTTATCACGGTAGCGGGCGGCAGTATCGGCTGGCAGATCGGGGTCGAATCGATCGACATCATTCTGGTCTTCAAGCACGAAAGCACCATTAACCGCATGCTGACGGGCAAGTTCACACTCGGCGTGGACGCGAGCGTCGCGGCCGGTCCCGTCGGACGCGAAGCCTCGGCTGCAACAGACGTGCAGCTCAAGTCGGAGATCTACTCCTACTCGAGAAGCAGGGGTTTGTTCGCCGGTCTCGCCCTGTCGGGAGCGGTGCTCCAGATCGACGATGACGACAATGCCTCCTTTTACGGAGAGAAGGACATTTTTGCGCGCGACATCTTCATGAACAGGGTGCCCCACGTCCCCCCTGTCGTCCACAGGCTGAAAGAGCTCTTGACCGACTACACAGGGAAAACTTCTCGCTAGAGCGCTCCTGCCGGAGATCGGAACTGCTTGAGCGAAGAACGGCCGCAGGAGGATGAGCTGCCGCGCGCCTCAGACGGAACCACGGGGCGGCCGCTCCTCTTTTCCCCCTTCAGTTCGGTCTTCTTCATCTGCCGGCCCTGTAAGGTAATTCTATCCTGACCTCGGTTCCTTGCCCCGGCCTTGAAACAATGTCTATCTTCCCCTTGTGCGCGTCCACGATTTTTTTTGCGATCGCCATCCCGAGGCCGGTCCCTTCTTTCTTTTTCGTGGTGAATGGAACAAATATGCTCTCAAGGGTCTCTTCGTCCATCCCGGATCCTTGATCCGCTACCGTTATCGTACATTTATATTTGCCGGGTGTCGCACTGACTGACACACGCTGCCCCCTGCCGGATGCCTCGATCGCATTGCTCACGAGGTTCATCAGAGACCTCTCGAGGTGAAAGCTGTCCATTTCGATAGAGACCGGCGAAGCAGGAACCCTCCTCACTATCTCCACTCCCGCTCCCTCTGCCTTCGTCTCGCAAAGCCGGCACGCCTTATCGATGACTTCTCTTATGTCCTCCCGCCTCAGTGTCAAATTCAGGGGTTTGGCGAAATCCAGCACGTCCTGGACGATCTTCTGCATAGTAAGGGCCGAATCCCGTACCATGTCTATCGCCTCATCCACGTTGCCTTTTTTGTCTTTGATGCGTTTTGAAAATCCCAGGATTGAGATAAGGGGGTTCTTCAGATCATGCACGATGGCGGTGGCGACCTGTCCGGTTCTCGCAAGATACCTCTCTTTTTCCGCGTGCGTTCTGGCTTTCCTTTCCCTGTCTGAGAGATATCCGGCAAAAATTGCGAAAAGACCCTGCAGTCCCAGATGCAGCAATCTGCCCGCTTCAGCCACAAAAGCGCCCGTCCAGCCCTCGATGACAAAAGGGAGATCGAAAACAAAAATGGACGCATAGATCAGGAGGGCGCCCTTCAGACCGAACGCAAGCGCCCCGAGAAATATCGGTATATAGTAAAACTCCTTATAGATATCGTGAAAGGAGTATATTCTTGGAAAGGTCGAGTAATGCAGATAGGTGATCAGCAAAAAGAAGAGACAGATGACGAGGGTAACGTATCTTCTTCGTACCGTCACCGCTGTCTTCCCTCAGCATATTTTTCTTGACAGTTCATCCTTCATCTTCTCAAACTCTTCCCTAGAAATCTCACCTTTCGCATACCGTCTCTTGAGAATATGGAGCGGCGACTCTTCGCGAGTTCTCCTCCTGCCTCCGGAAATCATATTCGCCAGGTGAATCACTCCTAAGACAACCAGCACCGCGAAGACGGCGATGAACAGCCATCCAAACTCCATTCCGCGCTCGACAATCCGCCAGTGCATAGACAGTTACCTCCTTACCGTCAGTGTAGCACCTGTAGCTTTTTCTTCAACCCCTGAGAGCCGGCGTGATCCCTGATCGAAAACTTGCAACGACAGGTTTTCCATGTTATAAGGTCATTGATGTGAATGACAGGAGATATATGAGCTCAGGCGTTTTCGCATCCGTGATGCATCCTTCCTGCTCTCCTCCCGGGAGGCTCTCCATAAGGGAGCGCTCATCGCTCCGGAAACGGACGATGCGCGATGCGACATGAGCAGCGAGGATTGTTCGCGGCGCTCATGAGGCTGTTTGGGCTGTTTCTGATATTTTCATTGCTCACGGGGTGCGCGACCTTTCGTCCTGAGACCATTTCGCCTGCCGAAATGGGCTCTGCTTTTGAAAAAAGAACGCTTGACGCCGCCGGCCTCAGAGAGTTCCTGGAGGAAAACCTGAAGCACGACATATCGCCCTGGCCTCCTCGCTCATGGGATTTTGTGATGCTCACCCTCGCTGCATTGTATTATCACCCCGACATGGAAATTGCCCGGGCCAGATGGGGCGTTGCGGAGGCCGAAGTCGTCACGGCAGGAGGCCGTCCTAATCCCGCCATGTCGCTTCTTGGTCAGCATCATTCGGCCACCGGAGGAGGAACTCTTTCTCCCTGGACTGCCGGCATGTCGCTGGATATTCCCGTGGAGACTGCCGGAAAACGAGGCTATCGCATCGAAAAGGCCAAGCATCTTTCTGAAGCCGCGCGGCTGAATATATCTGAGACGACGTGGCGGGTGCGGAGTCGCCTTAGAAAAAGCCTTCTCACTCTTTACTCTTTCACCGACAGGGAGAAGTTCTTAAAGGACCAACTTGCGATACAGCAGAGGATAGCGGGTATTTTCGAGCAGAGACTGGCGGTCGGGGAGTCTTCCCTGTTTGAATTGGCTCGCTCCCGGCTTGATCTCGATAAGACGCGTCTTCTGCTGTCGGAAATGCAAAAGCAGAAGGCGGAAGCACGTGCCTCTTTGGCGAACGCGCTTGGACTACCGGAAAAAGCACTCACCGGGATCCGCATCTTCTTCGATTCCTTCGAAAAAATCCCTGAGACCATCGATGTAAGAGATATCCGGCGCGCGGCGTTACTGGGGCGGCCCGACATACTGGCATCTATCTCTGAATATGAGGCATCCCAATCGGCCTTGCGGCTTGAAATAGCAAAACAGTACCCGGACATTCATCTCGGTCCGGGTTATGAATGGGACCAGGGAGACAACAAGTGGTCGCTCGGATTTTCCGTCGAACTGCCTGTATTCAACAGGAACAAGGGACCTATCGGGGAGGCAAAGGCCCGCCGGAAAGAATCGGCATCCAGGTTTGCAGCCCTGCAGGCGAAGATCATCGGAGAGATAGACGGGTCTGATGCGGCATATGTCGAAGTCGTGAGGAAACTGAAGGTTGCCGATTCTCTCGTATCGACAGAAAGAAGCCGTCTGCAGATAATTCAACGCAGGTTTGATATGGGGGAGTCGGATCGTCTCGCGCTTGAAGAAGCGAAAATGGAATATTCCGCCGCAGAGATTGCGCGTTTCGATACGCTCGTGTCAGCGCAGGAGAATTTGGGCGCGCTTGAAGATGCCGTTCGCCGGCAGCTTTCTCCTTTGGGGCCTTTTCCGCCGGTTCCTCTTGAAAATCCGAGAGCGGGTATCGACAAATGAGATCCGAGGACCGAAATACCCTATCGTCCGCGCTTTTGGTTGTAATCGCAGTTTTGCTGATTTTCGTATCGGGATGCAAGAAGGGCGCAGAGGAAAGAGGTGAATCGAAAATAGCGCCGAAAGTAATTGTTCAGCACGGCGAGACTGTGCTCACGCTCGATAAGTCCGCACAGGAAAAATCCGGGATTGTCGTCGCGCCTCTTAAGAGTGTCTTTCATCGGGAGGAATTCCAGGCTTACGGGACTGTACTGCGGCCCGAGGCATTGATAGATATCAGGAGCAGTTACCTGGCTGCGAAGGCCTCTTCTGAAAGGGCCGAGGCTGCCCTCGATGTTTCACGCAAGGAATACGAAAGGCTGAAAAAGCTGAATGAGGACAATCGCAATATTTCCGATAAGGCCCTGCAGGCTGCAAGTGCGGCGCTGGTTTCCAATGAAGCGGATGCATACGCATCAAGAGAAAGACTGCAAGCCGTCAAACAGGCAGCCTTGGTGCAGTGGGGCGGAGTCGTTGCAGAATGGATATTCAATCCTTCGCCGGAGTTTAACCACTTGACGGAACTAAACGAGGTCCTGATCAGGATTACGCTGCCGTCGGACAGAGTCATAGAGGCAGCACCGGCGTCTATCAGAATTCAGGCCTCAGGACCAAAGCTTTTCTCCGCCAGGTTTGTGAGCCGCGCTCCAAGCGCCGATCGGCATACTCAGGGAATAGGTTTTCTGTACGCAGCCTCTTCACATCCCTTCCTGATACCGGGACTGAATGTCGGGTCCTTCATTCCGGTCGGCCCAAGCATCAAGGGGGTAATCGTCCCATTTTCCGCCGTTGTCTGGTCTCAGAACAAGGCTTGGGCCTATGTGCAAACTGATCCGGAACACTTTTCCAGGCGTGAGGTGCCGACAGTGAATCCAGTCCGGGGAGGAAAAGGCTATTTCGTCCGGGAAGGTTTCACGCCGGGGGAAATGGCGGTTATCGCGGGCGCGCAAATCCTCATGTCCCAGGAACTCCTCCCGTCCCAACCCACCGGCGGCGGAGAGGAAGACGAGGACGATTAGATATTGGACGGAAAAGAAAAATACGGGGCTGAAACCCCTGGCGCCGGCAGCGGAATTCTCAGCCGCATCGTCCGGTTTTCCCTGAGGTTTAAGGGCATAATAATCGCGCTTGCTTTCGTGTTTCTGGGCTATGGCATTTACTCGCTCACAAAGGCAAAGTACGATGTCTTCCCGGATTTCGCCCCACCCCAGGTAACGATCCATGCCGAGGCGCCCGGCCTTTCGCCGGAGCAGGTGGAAGCGCTCGTTACAAGGCAGGTCGAGAGCGCCATAAGCGGAGTGCAGGGGATTGAATCCATGCGATCGAGTTCTATACAGGGATTCTCCGCGATAACAATCACGTTCAAGACCGGAAGCGACATCTACCTGGCCAGGCAGATGATAGCCGAGCGACTGTCTTCGATTGCCGGGGAACTGCCCCGGGGAATCAGGACGCCTGTAATGACCCCTCTCACATCGTCAACCGATGTCGTGCTGGCGCTGGGGCTAATCTCGGATAAGCTCTCACCGATGGATTTGAGGACCGCGGCAGACTGGACGGTCAAGCGGACCCTCCTCGCTGTCCCCGGGGCTGCCAAGATAGCCGTCTTCGGAGGTGATGTAAAACAGCTTCAGATACAGGTGCGGCCGGAGAGATTGATAAAATACGGCATATCCATCGAAGATGTCATTGCGGCGGCCGGACGCGGTACCGGCGTTCGCGGGGCCGGTTTCGCAGACAACGAGAATCAGCGGATAACCCTTCAAACCAGCGGTCAGCCCCTGTCTCCTCACGAGTTCAGCGGGGTCGTCCTTCTGCACAAGGACGGCGCCAACGTGACGCTCGGGGACGTAGCAAACGTAACCTACGGCCCCGAACCTCCCTTCGGGTCCGCCTCCATTATGGGGAAACCGGGCGTCCTTCTCCAGGTTTCCGCCCAGTATGGCGCCAACACAGTCGAAGTGACCAAAAAGCTGGAAAAGGCTATTAAGGAGCTGCGCCCTGCACTCTTCAAGCAAGGGATAACGCTCTACCCGGCCCTCTTCAGGCCTGCCAGCCTTATTGCAACAGCAATTCACAATGTGCGGTCGTCCCTTTTCCTTGGTGCTGTACTCGTCGTTGCCATACTGTTTCTCTTTCTTTTCAATCTCCGCACGGCGGCGATATCATGTGCTGCTATCCCGCTCTCGCTCCTTGCAGCCGTAACGGTCCTGGAACGCCTGGGCTACAGCCTGAATACGATGACGCTGGGCGGGTTGGCGATAGCTATAGGAGAGGTGGTTGACGACGCTGTTATAGACGTCGAGAACATATTCCGGAGGATCCGCGAAAACCGCTATTCGGAGACTCCCCGCCCCGTTTCAAGCGTCCTATTCGATGCCTCCATCGAGGTTAGGAGCTCCGTGGTATACGCGACGTTTGCCGTGGTGCTCGTATTCATCCCCGTGTTGACCATCTCCGGCGTTGCCGGAAGGATCTTCGCCCCGCTCGGCATCGCATATATATTGGCCATCCTGGCCTCCCTGATTACTGCCCTTACGGTTACGCCCGCTCTATGCCTGCTGCTTCTCGGCCGGGCGGACTTGCCGGAAAAGGATCCGCCCGTTGCGAAATGGCTAAAGGAGCGGTACCGTAAGAACCTGCTCAGGGTCGAGAAGAGCCCTAAGATTGTTGCCGGTGTAGCAGCCGTCCTGATCATCTCCGTGCTGGCGACGGTCCCCTTCCTGGAAGGCGAATTCCTTCCCAAACTGAAGGAGGGGAATTTCCTGGTCCATATGTCGGAGGCCCCTGGGACATCGCTTCAGGAATCCCTGCGGCTTGGCAGCCGGGCCGCGGTGGAACTAATGAAACTGCCCTTTGTAGGTTCGGTTGCCCAAAAGGCAGGCAGGGCTGAAAAATCGGAAGAGACAAGGGGGCCGAATTCGAGCGAGATGATTGTGAGTTTTAAGCCAGGGAAACAACCCGGGGACGCCTTGGAAAAAATACGGGAGGTCATGTCCCGTTTCCCGGGCATAGCCTACTCGGTCAAGACCTTCCTCTCGGAGCGTATCGAGGAGACGGTCTCCGGGTACACGGCTTCCGTAGCCGTCAATGTCTTTGGGGACGATCTGGATGTCATTTCAGAAAAGGCTCAGGAAGTGGCGCAGGTGCTTGGCGGCGTGAAAGGCGCCGTGGAGGTGCGGGTGCAGTCACCTCCGGGCGCTCCTCAGCTTACTGTCAGACTCAGGGAGGCAGACGTTGAACGATGGGGACTCAAGCCCGTGGACGTGATGGATGCCATCAGCGCCGCTTACCAGGGCGTTATCGTCGGCCAGGCATACGAGGGAGACCGGGTATTTGACGTCTCGGTAATCCTTGAGCCGAAAGGGAGAAAAACAATTGCGGACGTCGGTTCCCTGCCGTTACGCAATCCCCAGGGCACTTATGTCTTCCTGCGCCAGCTTGCGGATATTCAAGAGACCTCCGCGCGGTATTCCGTGGGGCATGACGGCGCAAGGCGCGTCCAGACCGTGACCTGCAACATAAGCGGCCGGGCTTTCAGCTCCTTTGCGAACGACGCCCAAAGACAGATAGCCGCAAAGGTCAGTCTGCCGGCCGGGACGTTTATCGAATTCACGGGGGTCGCCGAGACGCAGGCCCGTTCGCGGCGTGACCTGCTCGTCCATTCGCTTCTGGCGGGAATAGGCATTCTGATTCTTTTATCGGTGGTTACGGGCCATTGGCGCAACCTGCTCCTTGTCCTCCTCAATCTGCCTTTTGCGATGGTGGGCGGGATGCTCGTAACGCTCGCCTTTTTGGGAGGACGACTTTCGATCGGATCGATGGTAGGCTTTGTTACCCTGTTTGGGATCACGCTCAGAAATTCCATTATGCTTATCTCTCACTACGAGCACCTTGTACGGAATGAGAATATAGCATGGGGATTGGAAGCGGCCATGAGGGGCGCTTCGGAACGGCTCGTGCCGATATTGATGACTGCCTCGGTAACCGCTTTCGGCCTTCTGCCTCTTGCCATTGGAAGCGGAGCGCCCGGCCGCGAGATAGAGGGCCCCATGGCGTTGATTATTCTCGGCGGTCTTATTTCATCGACGGCGCTGAATCTTCTCATTCTTCCGGCACTCGCGTTGCGCTTTGGCAGATTCGAGAAAAAAGAGCGGGACATTTAGACGGCTGATTTGAGGCAGGCCAAGTCGCGTTTGTACCCTTGCTCGAATTCTGTGCCGGTTCATCGGGTTTTTGCGCCATCCCCGGATTTTCTTACGCTCTGTCCGGCAGAGGCACGATCGGCTCACCGGGTTCCAATGTCCCCATCCTGTAAGCTATAATGCTGCCTATGCTCCAAATTTCGGCCATTATCGAGCAGTTTCCGTACTTCGGCCTTTTCCTGCTCCTCATCCTCGGGGGCCTCGGTTTCCCTTTTCCGGAGGATACGACTCTCATGCTTTGCGGCTTCTTGATCGCGGGAAAAGTCGTCGAAGCCGTCCCTGCCCTCCTCGTGGTGTATGGGGGTCTGCTGCTGACTGATGTAGGCCTCTTTTTTGTCGGAAAAAAGTACGGCCGCAAGATCGTCACCCACAAGAGGTTCCAGAAGGTGATCTCGCCGGAGAGGCTCGCAGCCCTCGAAGAAAAGTTCCGAAAGTATGGAGTGCTCGTAATTCTGGTCGGGAGGCATCTCGTCGGGTTGAGAGCCCAGCTTTTCCTTTCGGCAGGCGTCATGCGGATGTCTTTCCCGAGGTTCCTCGCTGCCGACGGCGTGTCCTCTGTCGTGACGATGGCGATCATGGTCGGGGCCGGATATCTGGGCGGTAACAGCCTTCAGATACTCAAGAAGGACATCTCACGGATCGAACACCTCGCGATTTTCGTCGCCGTGGTGCTGATTGCGCTTTTTTTTCTCTACAGATCTTTCAGGTCCCGCCGCAACCCCCACCGGTAGAATAGCCGGCGCATACGCTGCCAAGCCCTGGCTGGGAGAGCAGTCCGAAAAGCCTTTTTCAGCGATTCCTTACGGCACCGGAAGCCCCGCAGATTGTAAGAAAGCGCGAAATACTATTCAGAGAAGCCTCTCTACCCGACACCATGCCCTGATCAATCCCGACGCCTTAAAAGGGTTTGAGGGATGCCCTGCACGCCGTTATGCAATAACAGAGAGAGATTCTGTTATACTTTCCGTCTCCAATGATATAGAATAAAACAGAATTTGCCATGTCACTGAAGAAGAAGATAGCACTCGGTTTTTTTATCAGCGCATTCATCATCGCAATCCTCACCGCGTATGAATACGTCAACTTCATCGAAATAAGGAACGAGATACGCTTTCTCGAACTCACTGATTCGATACGAAGCATGACCCTTCAGTTGAGGAGGCACGAAAAGAACTTCTTTCTCTACGGCTCCCGGACGTCGAGCTCGGAGTCGGACGCGGTGCATCAGTATCTTATGGCGCTCGACGCCCTCCTGACGGAAAATCTCCGTATCGACAAGTCCGGGAAACTGACGGCACTAAGGACATACGTGGGTCAATACAGGCAGCGGTTCCAGAAAATAGAAGCCTCCATAAGGAACCTGTTGCGGGAGCTCGGTGAGTCGAGCCCTTCTTATGACCGCTATGCGAAGTTCTTCCCCCTGCTCGAACTTTCGATTTACGAGCGGCCTCTTCAGAGCGCGGAATATCTCGAGAAGATGTTTTCGTTCCCCCCTGATGGCAGGGTAATCGCAGAGCTGAGAGAGCTCGATTCCGACATAAATGTCCTGAGAAAAACGGGCGAAGAAGTCCTGGTTGTGTCGAAAGAACTCGACGGAATCGCCAGGAGGAACGCAGAAAGAGTCACCACCATATCGAAAATCGCTATCCTCATCTTTTTCCCACTCTTCCTGGTGAGCGGGATAAGCATTCTTTTCCTCATCACCAGGAACGTGGTGAGCCGCCTCCGGCAGCTCATCGCCGTCATCGAAAAGACCGGGAGAGGAGATTTTTCCGGCATGCCCGTATCGAGGGGGAAGGATGAGGTGGGAGTGCTCGTCCGGAAATTCAATGAAATGGAAGAACAGCTCGCCCAGAGGGAAGCGGAGATAGAGAAAAAGAATGCGGAACTTCTCCGCTCGAAAAAACTGGCCGCCATAGGCACTCTCGCCTCGGGCGTGGCCCATGAACTGAACAACCCGCTGAACAACATCTATCTGTCTGCGCAGATACTCGAAAGAGAGAAGTCGGAGCACTGTTCGCCCATGGTAAGCGAAGTCCTGAACGACATCGTGGGCCAGACGATCAGGGTAAAGCGCATCGTGGGAGACCTGCTCGAATATGCCAGGGGGAGGGAACCGCTCAAGCAGGAGGTCGATCTCAAAGAGGTCATCATGGGCGCCTACAAGCTTGCGAGCTCTTCCGCGGACACCACGAGAATACGTTTTTCCGTGGACGCGGACGCAGAGGACATAAAGATAGCTGCGGACCCCGAACAGCTGGAGAGGGTGTTCATCAACCTTTTCACCAACGCGATCGAGGCGATGTCCGGGGCAGGCGACGTGAAGGTCGAAATCCGGGGCAAGGGTCCTTCCGTGCAGGTCAGAGTTTCCGACACGGGAAGGGGGATTCCCACCGACGCGGTAGAAAAGATATTCGAGCCGTTCTATACTACAAGGGACAAGGGCACGGGGCTCGGGCTTGCGATTGTCTTCAATATAATCAAGAAACATGGCGGTAAAATCGATGTCGCGAGTGAGGAGGGAAAGGGAACGGCATTTACGATTACTCTGCCGGTAAGAGACCGTACACTATGAAATTCAGGATACTCGTCGCAGAAGACGAAGAGATTACGCTCAAGCACCTCGTGTATACCCTCAAGAGGGAAGGCTACGACGTCACAGGGACGAAGAACGGACGGGAGGCCCTCGAGCAGATCAGCCGCGACCATTACGACGTGCTCATCACCGATATAAAGATGCCCGAGATGAACGGCATAGAACTCCTTGAAAAGGCGAAGGAAAAGGACTATGAGATCGAGGTCCTGATCATCACCGGCTTCGGCAGCATCGGCTCGGCGGTCGAGGCGATGAAGAAAGGGGCGTATGAGTACGTCACAAAGCCCTTTGACCTTGACGAACTGATCCTGAAGGTAAAAAACATCCAGGAACGGAGAATCCTGAGGAAAGAGAACGTCGCGCTGAAGGCCTACTTCGGGATGAACAAGACCATTTCGATTATTGCAAAGAGCGAGAGCATGCAGAACATACTGAACGTCATAGAAGGGATAAAGGACTCCGATTGCAACGTGCTGCTGACAGGAGAGACCGGGGTCGGAAAAAGCCTGCTCGCAAAGATCATCCATTTCACGAGCAGGAGACAGAACATGCCCTTCCTTTCGATCAACTGCGCCACGCTCACCGAAGAACTCCTCGCCAGCGAGCTCTTCGGACATGAAAAGGGGTCGTTTACCGGCGCGGTACGGACAAAGCAGGGTCTCGTCGAAATCGCCGACTCGGGGACCCTTTTCCTTGACGAAATATCCGAGATGGCGCCGAACCTCCAGGCAAAACTCCTTAAGGTGATTGAGGAAGGCGAGTTTTACAGGGTCGGCGGCACAAGGGCGATCAAGGTCGATGTGAGGTTCGTCGCCGCCACCAACCAGCCGGTGAGAAACCTCATACATGAGGGAAGGTTCAGGGAAGACCTCTATTACAGGCTCAACATTATGGAGATATTCATCCCTGCGCTGAGAGACAGAAAAGACGACATCGAGCCCCTCGCCCTTTATTTCCTCCAGAAGCATCTCCCCAAATCTAACAAGAAGATAACGGGTATCTCGAAGGCGACGATGGAGATCCTTATGCATTACAGTTTCCCGGGAAACGTGAGGGAACTGGAGAATATCATTGAGAGGGCTATAATCCTGGAGAAGACCCCTCTTATTACCCCGGGCAGTTTGCCCCAGAGCCTGATGATATTTCAAATTGAAACCAGGGAGCCCGGCCAAGTCATGACTATCGATGAACTGAACAGGGAGTATGCCGAGAAGGTTCTTGAGCTGGTCGGAGGCAACAAATCCAAGGCAGCAGAGCTTCTGGGCATATCGCGAACAACCCTCTGGAGAGTACTCAAGGAAGAATGATTCTCGCTCTTCGAAGACCCGCGGTAAATCCCATCTCCCACAGTGAGCAACAATGAGTCTGAAGATCGTTATTGCGGAAGACGAAGATATCACGAGAAAATACCTTCTCCAGGCGCTGAAAAGAGAAGGGTACCTTGCGGTGGGTGCGAAGAACGGCCGCGAGGCGCTGGAGCAGATCCGGGGTGAGCATTTCGACGTCCTCATCACGGACGTCAGGATGCCCGAGATGAACGGAATCGAACTTCTCGGTAAAGTGAAAGAAGAGCAGCCCGGGATGGAGATACTGGTAATTACCGGGTTCGGCAGCATCGATGCTGCGGTGGAGGCGATGAAGAAGGGGGCTTACGAATATATCACAAAGCCCTTCAACCTCGACGAGCTCATCATGAAGGTCAAGAACATCCACGAGCGAAGAGTCCTCAGGAGGCAGAATGTCGCCCTGAAGGCCTTCTTCGGAATGGACAAGGAAGTTTCCCTCATTGCACGCAGCGAGGCCATGCGCAAGATCGTCGACATCGTCGAGGGGATGAGCGATTCGGACTGCAACGTCCTGCTCACGGGGGAAAGCGGTTCGGGGAAAAGCCTCCTCGCGAGGATCATCCACTTCACGAGCAGACGGCAGGGCATGCCCTTCCTCTCCCTCAATTGCGCCACCGTAAAGGACGAACTCCTTGCAAACGAACTGTTCGGGCACGAAGAGGGGGCCTTGGCGGGAGCCGGGAACCGAAAACAGGGGCTTGTCGAACTCGCCGACTCCGGGACTCTCTATCTTTCCGGGATTCCCGATCTCCCCTTGGATGTTCAGACTGCATTGCTCAAGGTGATCGAGGAAGGCGAGGTATGCAGGACCGGGGCGAGAGCTCCCGTGAAGATAAACGTACGGTTTATTGCGGCGGCCACGCGGGGCGTGAGGGAGTCCATCGCGCAAGGGACATTCATGGAAGACCTGTATTACCGCCTGAACGTCATGGAGCTTGCGATCCCTCCCCTGCGGGAACGCAGGGAGGATATAGAACCCCTGTGCGCCTATTTTCTCAGGCGACATCTTGCAGGTTCACACAAGAAGATCTCGGGTTTTGCAAGGGAGTCCATCGAGATTCTGACGGACTACAGCTTTCCCGGAAATGTGAGGGAATTGGAGAACATCGTCGAAAGGGCGGTGATTATAGAACAGGGCGCCCTCATCATTCCTCAGAGCCTGCCCGTGAGCCTCAGGAGGTTTCGGATAGAGACCTTTCAGCCCGAGGGAATCAGGACCATCGAAGAAGTGACGAGAGAATACACGCACAAGGTGCTCGCGATGGTGGACGGGGACACGAAGAAGGCCGCAGAACTCCTCGGTGTCTCGGAATTGAGCCTGCGGAGGCTGTTAAAAGAAGAATCCCTGTAGAACTTATCTCAAGACTCCATTTCTCAACATTAGGCATCCTTGTCGTCATTGACCAGAAAATACCCCTCACCCTAACCTTCCCCATCCATCTCCCTCCCTTAGGAGAGAGGACTCTTTCACATTCCACTCCCTTGGCGTTGCCCGATTCGCCATTTTGTTGCCAGTGTTCATAAGTGAAACGTTAAATCACGCTAATTTTTCCCTAAAACAGATAAACGAATTTCGAATATTTTTTGCATTAAACCGTTACCAATGAACGTTTCGAACTGCTTCACGGCAGAATTGCTTCATTCGGATATTACCCTGGCTGTTTCACAAGTGTTCATACTTGAAACGCTGCGCAAAGACCATATGCTCAGATTTGTACTGTTATATCAATTACTTATGATTTGGCACCAATATTGCTTTTATGTTGTATGGAGATTCAACAAGGAGGCAGAGATGAAGGGCTACAGAAAAATTCTCATCGCAGTGGACGGTTCAAAAAAAGTCCTCACGCAGGGTTTCAGGCTTGCAGAAGACGAAAAATGCTGGGTCACTGTGGTTAAAGTGGTCCCTCCCCATGACGGCGACCTTGACCTGGTCGGGATCAGGAATATGAGCGACGTGCTGGACAGCGGGGCAAGAAAGACAGCCGCCGAATTACGTGATATCGCGAAGGATGAAGGAGCCCTGGTGAAGACCCGCATCGAGGAAGGGGAGATTCCGGAAAAGATCGTGGAGGTTGCCGAGGATGAAGACTGCGACCTCATCATCATGGGAGCAAACAAGACGAACTGGCTCAGGAGACTCTTTGGCAGGAACGTGGTAGAGAAGGTCATCAATCAGGCCCCGTGCCCCGTCCTGGTGGTCGGAGCGTGAGGAGGAGACGATGAAGCAAAGGCAGCTCTTGTTCGTTACCTATCATGACGAGAATCTTGACGAGGGGCTTTCCTATGCGTTGGATCTCGCCAAGACGATGAATGACGGCATCGAAATACTCTTGATCTATAAGAGAAAAGTGCTGGAGAGATTCGAAGACATGATGACCGCGGTCACCTTTGCAGAGGCTGACTTGCATAAAACCGCCAGAGAAATGATCAGCGATGACTACAAAAAGAAGGACGAGGATTATGAAAAAAAGGCGGATATACTGAAAGAAAAGTGCAAAAAGTCCGGAATTCCGGCAAGCCTCAGCACCGCAGCCACCGATACGGTCACCGCGATAAAAAACGTCCTCAGACAGAATACGAGGATCGACATGGTAGTGCTGAGCCCCAGCATAACCAACGATGGAAACGTTACGACAAGGGTGCTCAATAAACTCGTGAAGACCGCTTCGAGGCCGGTGGTCACAATGGCAAAGAACGGGCATGTCGCCTGATCATAGAACAAGAAAGGAGAGTTACTGATGTATCTGTATTTGCCTGTTGCTTTAACCAGTATCAACATTCTTATTCCCGTCGGCCTCGGTCTGGCCGTCGGACTTCTCTCGGGCCTTTTCGGCGTGGGCGGAGGATTCCTCATGACACCGCTCTTAATAATGTTCGGTATTCCTTCCACTGTAGCTGCCGCCACGGATTCGAACCAGATCGTCGCGGCATCGACCTCCGGGACATATGCTCACTGGAGAATCGGCAACGTGGACTTCAAGATGGGGCTTATCCTGCTTGCCGGAGGCTTTATCGGCGGACTTTTTGGAGTCGAGGCCATCAAGGTTCTCAGGGCGACGGGAAATGCGGACTTCGTCATAAAGATAACGTACGTGCTGATGCTCGGCGTCGTCGGGATCTATATGTTTTTCGAAAGCCTTGCGAGCATGAAAAAGGCAAAGACTGAGGAAGTAAAGGCGGAGAAAGAATCTGGCTTGGGGAGGTTTCTCAAATCTCTGCCTTTACAGACTCACTTCGAGAAGTCCGGCGTTACCCATTCGGCTCTTATCCCCTTCATTTTCGGAGGGTTTGTCGGGGTCCTCGCCGCTATCATGGGAGTGGGCGGCGGCTTTCTCATGGTTCCCGTTATGGTGTACATTCTCCGGATGCCGATGCATGTCGTGGTCGGAACGAGCCTCTTTCAGATACTCTTCAATTGCATAGAGGTGACGTTTCTCCAGGCCTATACGAACCATAATGTCGATTTTATCCTCGCCGTCCTCCTGCTCGTGGGTTCCACCATCGGAGCGCAGGTGGGGGCTGTTTTCGGCAGGAAGCTCAAGGGGGAACAGCTCAAGATCATTCTTGCCGTCATCGTCCTTGTGGTGACGGTGAAGATCGTCTTCGACCTCACGCTGAGCCCGTCAATGCTCTTGTCCCAGGGAGGTGGACACTAATGAGACAGTTCAGAGTTCAACGTGCAATAGTACTGGTAAGGGAAAGGCTGAACACTATCGGCCTCATCATGGGCGTTATCTTGTCGCTTGCCGCGGCCCAGGATGCGTCGGCCGAACTCACGGCAAAGGCGAACCACGATCGCGTCAAGGTCGGCTTCTTTTACCACGGCAGTTCGGTCAGCGTGCGGGGGGTCTCGGACCCGGGAACCGACCTTATCGTCAAGATCGCGTCGCCCGAGCAGCACCAGATGCTCCGCAAAAAAGGTAAAATAGGGGGAGTCCTCTGGATGAATGTGGGCAGCATTACGCTCGAGCAGGCGCCTGCGGCTTATTTTCTCGGCAGTACGAAGAAGATCGGCGAGATTCTGAGCGGAGACGAAATGGACAGGAACGCCATCGGGTACGAAGCGCTGGCGAAACGCGCGAAGCTCGACCCGGCGGCGGATGAGCAGGAAAAGGCAAAATGGTTTGGGGAGTTTGTGAAGTACAAGGAGTCTTCCCATCTCTATTCGGCTGAAGCAGGAAAGGTGACCGTCGTCGAGAAGGACGGCAAACAGGAATACTATATCCTGATGGACTGGCCCTATCAGGCGGCGCCGGAAAAGTACACCGTTACGGTATATGCTGCGAAGGACGGGAAAGTGATTGAGACCGCGGAGGCGAATGTCCTGGTGGAGCAGGTCGGCATCGTAAAATCATTCGCCGACATGGCGAAGAACAAAGCGGCACTGTACGGCCTCATCTCTATACTGGCCGCCCTGGCTGCGGGATTCGGCGTGGGCATGATATTCAGAAAAGGAGGCGGGGCGCATTAAACCCCGGAAAGAGAAAGCCGATGCAAACTGAGATGACGGAGACCACAATGTACCATACGATTTTGGTAGGCTACGACGACTCGCTCACGAGCAAAGCAGCATTGGCGGAGGCCTCGCACCGGATAAAGAAACACGGAGGCAAAGTCGTCCTCGTTCATGCCGTGTATTTCGATGAAGAGGAATTCGGGATCGCGCCTACGCAGCTCGAAAAACGCCTGAAGATCGGCGAGAAAGTCTGTTACGAGGCAAAAGAGATGCTCGCCTCCTCCTTCGGGATAGAGGTGCAATCCCTCCTCTGTGAGGGAGACCCGCCGGCCGTCATCGTCGATATCGCCAGAGAAAAGAAGGCCGACCTTATCGTGATGGGCACATACGGGAGAAGAGGACTGAACAGACTCCTCATGGGGAGCGCGACGTCGCAGGTGATCGTGAATTCCCCGGTCGACGTACTCGTCGTCAAAAAGCAGTGCTCCGAATGCAACGGCAACTATCAATCGATCCTTCTCGCCTTCGACGGGTCGGAATTCAGCAAGAAAGCGCTCGGCCGTGCCTGTGACCTCGCGAAGACGGACGGGGCGGAGGTGACCGTACTGTACGTTATGCCCCGCTACGAGGAGATGATAGGTTTTTTCAGAACGAATTCGATCAAGGAGAGCATGCTCATCGAGGCGCAGAAGATCATCGACAGCGCCGGGGAGACTGCGGCGCTTCGCAATGTCCCCGTTAAGACGCTCATCGGGGAAGGCCACACCGCGGACAAGGTCATCGAGACCTCCAAAATGCTGAACAACGATCTGATCGTCATGGGGAGCTACGGATGGCGCGGCGTCAACAAGGCGATCATGGGGAGTACCGCGGAACGGGTGATCATCGACGCGTCCTGCCCCGTGCTCGTAGTGAGGTAAAAAGAATGAAGGGATACGGAAACGTTCTCGTCGCCGTGCACGGTCCCGGTGAAGTCCCTGAAGAGGGGCTCGGGCTTGCGAGCGACGAAAGGAGGCTGCCGCATTATGTTTGAAGGACTTTTTCAGCCGATGCACCTGATTGTGCTGCTGGCCATTGCACTGGTAATATTCGGTCCGGGGAAACTCCCGCAGATAGGCGAGGGACTCGGCAAAGGCATACGTGAATTCAGGAAGGCTCTCTCGCACCAGGACAGGGAAGCGACAGGGCATACGACCGGGACAGAAACAGCAGGAAAGGGGGAACAGGAAAGCCCCCGGTAAGCGGAGATTCGCATATCTCTGACCGCTCTTTGGTTGAGACATTGCCGCACTCTTCCGTCCGGATTTGCCCCCGAAGGGATTCATGACGTTAATGAGGACATCCATGGAAATGAAATTCGACAGACTCGTCGAAAGGAATTTTCTGACGCCGGAGGCGTTTGAACAGATAAAAAAGGAGTCGGAAGATTCCGGCAGACACCCCGAAGAACTGTTGCTCGAGAGGGGGATTCCGAAGCACGAGATATTGTTGTGCCTTTCCGGCTACTACAACATTCCCTTTGTGGAATTCGACGAGGGAGTCGCCGCTTCCTACTTCCTGACCCTGCGTCTGGACATGGAGCAGCTCAAACAGGCCCTCTGGTTTCCGCAGTCGGTCAGGGAGAAGCGGGCCGAAGTTATCGCATACCGCCCCCACGATCCCGGGGTGATCGACGCCGTAAAAAAGACCCTGGAGGTGGAACATATCGATTTCAGCGTTGCCCTTCCCTCGGATCTGATCCGCATCATCGAACACAATTTCGATGCAAACCCCAACTTTCCGTGTTCCGGGGGACGGACACCTCTTGCGCGCGTAAGGACCTCCCTGGCTTACAGGCGATCGACCTTTGCGCATTACAGGACACTCTTTGCAAAGGGAAGGACAGGACTCGCGTTCATCAGGACCGGGCTTTCCTTCATCGTCATTTCGCTGCTCTTCCTGCGAATCTTCGGAATAGGGATATGGACGGTGATCGAGGCGATCCTGTTTGGAGCCGGGATCGTCTCTCTCTATGACGGTGTAAAATGGTATCTCCCTTCGAGGAGGATCGCGGGAAAGCCGCTTGATTCCTCCAGGACCCGGGCCTCATGGGGTTCCTGCGTTCTCGAAGAAACGACAACCGGCAGTGGACAACCGGGTTTCAGGCGGAGCCTCTTCGTACAAGACTCGCCGGAGCTCAGGGCCGGATGGGAAAATCTTTCGCCCGTCATGAGAAGGAGGTTCCTCGCCTCCGACAGGACCGACATGGCCGAGGAAAGGACCTCTTTGGCCGGGCACAGAACGAAACTGGCCAAGGGACGGACCGGCCTTGCCTTTACGAGGACCGGAATCGCCTTCATCGGTCTCGGCATCGGTCTGATCAGGTCCTTTCATCCGAGCAGCTGGACGATACTCGATGTATCGCTCATACTCGCGGGACTGCTGATGTCTGCGGAGGGGTTCTACTGGTATTTCAGCGGGAGACAGGCCGGGGTGGAAAGCTTCAAATCCGTGCTTGACGCAGTGAACAGGGAGACGATCTGGGACCTTGTCTTCCCTCTCAGGCATAACCGCACGGGGCCGAGGAAGGACAAGACTTGCCCGCCTGTGAATGCTTCTCATTTGCCGGGCATATGGGCAACCACCGGCCTCGCCCTCGAAAGGACCGTTCTCGCGGACAGACGGTGCGTGATGGCCAGACTTCGCTCGGTGATGGCAGTCGCACGGACCGGTCTTGCCTTTGTCCGGACGGGCATGAGCATCACCTCGGTCGGAGCGGGCCTCATGGTGTATTTCGGGGCAGCCTCGGCGGGATGGACGGTCTTTAATGTCGTCCTCGTCGTTGCCGGTCTTGCGCTGATCGTCGACGGCTACTACTGGATCATCCCCGCTGAGAGGCTGAGAGCGCAATACCCTTACTGCTATGGAGACATGGAGATAACCGTTCCCGACTACGGCAGACCGGCGCGCGAATGGGGAACGGTCGTTTTTAACCACAATGAAGAATGATCTGACAGCTGCGGACAACGGCCTGATGAACAGGCAGACGGCTTCGGAGTTCTTCGGGCTGGTCGGGCAGGAGATCCTGACCCAGGCCGCCCTGGAAGAAGCGACGACCGCCGCGAGGGCAAGGGGAGTCGATCTCGAAAAGCTGCTCCTCACAGAGTATGAAGTGCCCAAGCATACGCTGCTCGAGACGCTTGCGCGATACTACCGCTGTGAGTTCATCGAGTATGACGAGCGCCTGCCGATTCCACCCGGGCTCCTGACCGGTCTCAACGCGGACTCTCTCTCGACGAACCAGTGGATGCCCGTCATGAAGAATACCGACGGTACTGTGGTCATCGCAGCGAGAAACCCCGAAAGCGCGGCGATGAGGGAAGACGTACAAAGGCAGTTCAGGGCCGGGAACTACGAATTCCGGGTCGCTCTGGACTCCGACATACAGTGGTTCATCCAGGACTTCGTCCACGCAAAGCCGGGTCTGCTGATCGGGACGGAAAGGACGGGCCTCGCCTTCTGGCGGAATACTATGGCCCACTGGAGGACGAGGATGGCCTGTTACAGGACCGACCTCGCCAAGGCCAGGAACGGCCTTGCCTTTATCCGGTGGGGCCTCGGTACGATCGCACTTTCGAACGCCCTGCTCCAAACGAAAAACGTGACCGCCTCACCGTATCTGTATTTCTCGGTCCTGATAGCCGGTATCGTCATTTCCTTTTACGGACTCCCCATTTATTTGCGTGCGCGGAAATCCCGGATGACGCCTCCCGGAAACCAGACGCTGACGGAAGTGACGGCCACCACGATTCAATTCCTCGAAAACTATCATTTTCTTGAGAATACAGGGGTCCGGCGTCCGACCCAGGGAACGATGCTTGCCAGGATGGGAGATCTTCTTCTCGACCACAGCACCTACCTCTATCCCTCTCCCTCGAGCAGGGTGCGCACGATGCTTGCCCGTGAACGGAACGTCCTGGCCGCCCAGAGGACGATCGCTGCCTGCTACCGGACGATATACGCCCGTGCGCGGACCGGACTCGCCTTTATCCGCACCGGGTTTTCCTTCCTGAGCATCGGCGTAGGCATCCTCAGCTACTATGGTTTCGGCCTGCTTACGTCTTTCAATCTCTGGCTCATTGCCGCCGGACTTCTGATGTTGACGGACGGAACGCTCTGGTACTGGCCCGTGAGAAAGGAACAGACCGAAATCCCGAGGAGCATTGCATATCCGGAGTAAGCGAGGCGCATATGTCATGGAAACTTTCAGTATGACCTCCGCAAACAGCATGAGGCACACAGGCAACAAAAGAGACATCCTCGTCTTCGCGAAGACACGGGGACGCGCCTCCTGTCCGGAGAGGCCCCGAATGGCGGTGATCCCCCGCATGAACCGGACCCCCAAACCGAAAAGCGTGTATCGGGATTCCGCCAGAGCGCCCGGCCGGGAAAAGCTCTTTGAGTGACTGATTGATACGTTTTATTATAAGAAAGGAGATGTTTCTCACATGAAAAAGTTCTTGCAGTTCCCTCATCCGTTCTTCTCGGCCCGGCCGACCTGGAAATGGTTTATTCTGATCAACGTGCTCATCGGGGCGACGATGTCCGCCCTGGACGTGAGCATCGTGAATGTGGCGATGCCGACCCTGAAGAACGAGTTCAACACCACGATGGCAGTCGTCGAATGGGTAGCGATGGCGTATATGCTCACACTGACGATTTTCCTTCCGTTCTTCGGAAGGCTCGCCGACATGTTCGGCAGGTCGCGGCTCTACAATGCGGGTTTCGTTGTTTTTACAGTCGGATCGCTGTTTTGCGGAATGGCGGCGTCCGCTCCCTTCATCATTGCCGCACGCGTCCTCCAGGCGGTCGGCGCAGGGCTTCTCCAGGCGAACTCCGTAGCGCTCATCACACAAGCCTTTCCGGCGAATGAGAGAGGCAAAGCGATCGGCATTCAGGGCGCCGTCCAGGCGATCGCTATGGCGGTCGGTCCCTTTGTCGGCGGCATCCTGATCGCCTCGGTCGGCTGGCGGGCCGTATTTTACATCAACATCCCGATCGGCATACTCGGCACGATCGCCGGTCTGCTGATTCTGCCGCCGAACCAGAAGGTCGCGAAAAAGGAGTCGATCGACTACCTCGGCACGATATTCTTCGCCTCGGGCCTTGCCTTTCTCGTGCTGGTTTTCAATGAGGGAGTGAAGCTGGGATGGGGCTCGAACACTATCATCGTCTACTCCCTGCACGCCTGCATCCTGCTCGGCCTGTTCGTTTTTACGGAATTGAGAGTCGAACATCCGCTGATCGACTTGAAACTTTTCAAGAACAGCACGTTCCTGATAGGCAATCTGACCGGTATGCTGTCGTATTATGTCCTGTTCGCCGTTCTGTTCCTGATGCCGTTTTATTTCGAAAAAGTCCTGAATTACAGTCCCGCCCTGACGGGCAGCCTGCTCACCCCGATTCCTCTCGCAATGGCGATTGTCGCCCCGTTCGCAGGCCATATCTCCGACAAGTATGGATCGAGGATCATGACATCCTCGGGCATGCTGGTGTCGGCGATCGCCTGCTTCTCCCTCCTGTTCCTAGGGGTGCATATACACCTGGCGCTCCTGGTCGGTGAATTGATACTCCTCGGCGTTGGGATGGGTCTCTTCACTCCCCCGAACAACAGCGCGATCATGGGCGCCGCCCCAAAAGAGAAGTTGGGAGTGGCCGGCGGCATTCTGAATATGATGAGGTCTCTTGGGCTGATTTTCGGTGTGGATATTTCCGGGGTCATTTTCACAACCCTGGAGCACAAATATCTGGCCGATAAAGGGTACGCGAATGTGCAGCATATCTTCCACGACAGCCGCATCCCTCTCGCGATGAAGGACCACGCGTTTATGCGGGGCTTTCTCGTGGTGATCGGTGTGCTCATGGTTCTGAATGTGGTTGCCGCATTTCTTTCGACGGCAAAGAAGGAACGCGGCGCGGCGGATCCGGAGGCCGCAAACGCGGCAAAGGAATTTGATGGTATCTGATCGCAGGATGGGTAGAGGATTTGCTCAGGGAGAACCGGTACCCTTGCCGAGCGACATTTTGTTGTCGCGATGAGATGTTCAACGGTAAAGATTTCGCCGTGGGGCATCAGTCAACTCGAGGGGGACCAGACCGTCGTTATGGTTCCGAAAGAAGAGATACGACGGATCACGCTCTCCCATGACTCGATGTCCCGGCACCCGTTCTTGCAGTTCCTTGCCGGTTTTGTTCTGACCGTGACCGGCCTGATCCTGGGCATTGCCGCCTTCATCCTGGCCGATGAAGGCGGCGTCTTCCTCGTTGAAGTGAAGCCTCTCGTCGTCAAAGTCCCGATAATTGCTATGGGCCTCTGTCTCTTGATCTGGTTGGGGTTGTGGCTCCTGAAAGGGGTGTTCCGGGGGAGATACAATTTCCTGATAGACACCGAAAAGGGGACCCGGAAAGTATTCTTCGAAGAGCCGGCTGATATTCAGGAGATTGCGCAATTCGTCAGGAGGGCTCAGCAGGAACTCGGCTATCACATCGACGTCTCGATTATGGAAAGCATGCACTTCTAGGCGCAGCCGGAAGACGGGCAGTTCACCCGCATAATTCATCAACTCAGGAGAGGTGCCAGCTCGATGGCAAGACTTCGGGTCATGCGCCGGTCCGCAAGAGCGGACATGGAGAACGGCAGCAGGCGGGACAAAGTCTCCCCCTCCCGAGAAAAGAGAGAGTACGAAATCGTTTCACCAATAAATCTTTCGCGCACTCCCGGAGGCGCCTTTGCTAGAAAAGGGACGCCGCGATGGGGTACAATACTCGATGTATGAAGATAGAACGCAGGATTATACTTTCGAACACGTTCAACGTCGCCCTCCTGGTGCTGATCGGCCTTTTCGCCATTCAGAACCTGAACCTCCTTCTTACGAAGCTAAGGTTCGTCGAGATAGCCGATGACCTCAACGCCTCTTTTCTCGAGATGAGGCTTTCCGAAAAAAACTACTTCCTTTACAGCGACGAATCTGCGCTCTTCGAGATCAGGGGAAAGATCGGCAAGACAATGGACTCCATAGAGGCGATGAAAAATGATATCTCGCGCGCCATCGGCGAAGACAACTTCCGTACGCTCACCTTCTATCTCAAAAGATACTCCGATAAGGTCGAAGAGGTGAGGCGAAAAGGCGGGAGTGAGCAGCTCGAGACGCAGCTCAGGGAAGAGGGGAAAAAACTGAAGGAGTTCTCGGAAGCGATTACCCTTCTCGAAAGGCAAAGGGCGAATGAAATCATTTCGAATTCGAAGAAAGCGCTCTTTTATTCTTTCTTCGCGATACTCTTCCTTGCAGTGCTGATGAGCCACCTCATTTCCCAGAA
Organism: Nitrospirota bacterium; assembly: GCA_023475105.1. Classification (GTDB taxonomy): domain Bacteria; phylum Nitrospirota; class Thermodesulfovibrionia; order Thermodesulfovibrionales; family UBA9159; genus JAMCWJ01. The sequence continues at coordinate 26,767 of JAMCWJ010000077.1, read as the reverse complement.
AATCGTGCGCTCCCTCAGGGAAATCGAACGGCTGGCCCTGGCGATATCGGAGGGCAATTTCGGAAAGATCGAAAAGATCACCACGGGGGACGAACTCGCCTCGGTGATAAAGGCGATCAACTTCATGTCCCACGAACTCAGGAACCGGGAGGAAGAGATTATCCAGTCCAAGAAACTGGCGTCGCTGGGCATCCTTACGGCCGGAGTCGCGCACGAGCTGACGAATCCGCTGAACAACATATCGATGATCGCGCAGACCTACACGGAACTTTACGGCAAGCTCAGCACAGAGGAAAGGCTCGATTTCATGCAGAAGGTCGAAGGGGAAACGGAGAGGATTCGGGAGATAGTCAAGAACCTTCTGGACTTTTCGAAACCGAAAGAGGCGAACCTCCGGGAAGCAGACCTCAATGCGGTTGTGCAGGGAGGGCTCAGGCTCGTCCAGAACGCGCTCGACGTTTCGAAGATCGAGACGAAGGTGACGCTCGGCCGGGGACTGCCCCATGTCCTCGTCGACGAGCACCAGGTGCAGCAGGTCCTCGTGAACCTTGTCGTCAACGCAATCCAGGCCATGTCGCCCGGAGGTGAATTATTCATTGCGACGCGATATGATAAGAAAAGGAGGTCCTTGGAGATCGAGGTGAAAGATACGGGCAAGGGTATACCGGCGGAGTTTCTGCCCCACGTGTTCGATCCTTTTTTCAGCACGAAGGATGCGGGGGGCACCGGGCTCGGTCTTTCGGTGAGCTACGGGATAATCAAGAACCATAGAGGCAACATCAGGGTCGAAAGCAGGGTCGGAAGCGGTACGACCTTTACGATAGAGCTGCCCGCCTATAAGAAAGAGGAGGAGAAGGAACGATGAGCCCTAGGATTATGGTCATCGACGACGAGAAGATCGTCGGCGATATGGCAAAGATGTCGCTGGAACAGGAGGGTTATGCCGTTGAGACCTTTACCAGCGCGGAACCCGCGCTGGAACGGCTTGCCCAGGAGAAGTTCGACGTGGTCGTCACCGACCTGAAGATGAAAGGTATAGACGGCATGGAGGTCCTCAGGACGGTGAAAAGGCTCTACCCCGAGACAAAGGTGATCATGATCACCGCCTTCGCGAATCTCGATGCAGCCATCGAGGCGCTGAGGGCGGAAGTCCATGACTTCTTCCCGAAGCCCGTCAAGATCAAAGAGCTTAAGACATCGATACAGAGGGCGCTGGGCAAGTAACCATGAAAAACCTGGCCGTACATCTGAGGAGCCTCTTCGGTCTTTCGGGGAAGCCGAAGGAGGCGCTCCCGCCCGATCTCCTCTTCGCTCGCTTCAAGGAAGTGCTCGACAGGAACAACCGCACTCTCGAGATCATCACAGACATGGGCGAAAAACTCGGCGGCGACTACCTCTTCGATATCACCTATGTGAAGAGCGCATACTCCGGCCTCTACTCGACAGTGCACGATTCCCTCCTGAGCTTCGACCTCCTCACCCGTGACCGTTATCCGCGTCTCCATCAGGTATTCGGCGATATCGACGCCAGGATCAAAAGGATGATCTACGATATTTCGGCGACGGGGGGCGAGATGACGGTCTTTTATCCCGCAATCTCCTGGGATATGGGCGGAGAGGTCGGCGGGAAGAGCGCCAACCTTGCCGAGGTCGGGAACTACCTGAAGCTCGGGGTTCCCCCTGCCTTTGCGATCACCACCCATGCCTTCGACGCCCTCATGAGACAGAACGGTCTCGATGAAAAACTCAAGGCATTGAACGAGGGGCCGCTCCGCGGCGAAACACTCGAGGAACTGCGCACCTCGATCCTCAATGCCGAGTTCCCCCCCGCGCTTCACGCGGCGATCGAGAGCGCCCTTCACGAGATAACGGCCGTCAGTGGCAGGAACTGTTTCCTCTCCGTCAGGAGCAGCGCCGAGGAGGAAGACAGCGATTTCTCCTTCGCGGGGCAGTTCACCACGAAATTGAATATTCCCGCAGAGACCGAAAAGATCAAAGAGGCCTATAGGGAAGTGGTCGCGAGCCTTTTCTCGCCCAAGGCCGTTGCCTACCAAAAGGGAATAGGCTACCCCCTGGGCAGGCTGAAGATGGCGGCAGCCTGCATGGTCATGGTCGACGCAAAATCGAGCGGCGTCATCTATTCCTCCAACCCCAGCGGAGACAGGGACACGCTTCTCATCAACGCAGTGTGGGGACTCGGTGAGTCTCTCGTGGAGGGTCAGATCGATGCCGACCTCTTCGTGGTGAATAAGGGCGCCGAGCCCGCCATAGTCGACAGGAGACCAGCCGCAAAGAAGTCGATGATTACGGCCCGCAAGGGAGGCGGGGTCGAGGCCGTGGACACCCCCTCGGCCATGGAGGCCGAATACAGCCTGACGCCGGAGCAGGTCGCAGAACTCGCGAGACAGGCGATGCTGATCGAACGGCATTTCAGAAGGCCCCAGGACATCGAGTGGGCCATAGATCAGAAGGGAACGATCTTTATCCTCCAGGCGAGACCTCTGAGGCTCCCGGAAGAAGGAGAGCGCCCCTCTCCCCTTCCGGACGCGGAAAGCGCCCGGACCGCGCGCGATGTCTCGGGACCCCGGATTCCTCTCAAGGGGAAGAGCCGGGTTGTGCAGAAAGGAACCGGGGCGGGGAAGGTCTTTCTCGTGAGACACCCGGACCAGCTCGACAATTTCCCGAAGGGCGCCGTGCTCGTCGCCGGGCACGACTCCTCGGACTTCATACGCGTCATGCCCTATGTCGCGGCGATCATCACAGATGTGGGAACCCCCACGAGCCACATGGCGTCGCTCTGCAGGGAATTCAGGGTTCCGACGGTCGTGAACGCGGGTGACGCGACCCGCGTGCTGACCCACGGGCAGGAAATCACTCTTCATGTCGACGACGAGGGCGGAGTGGCGTTGTATGACGGCATCAGGAAAGACCTTCTCGAGTATGCCGATGCCGCTTCTCCCAAAATGGAGGATATCTACGAGTTCAGGAAAAAGAGATACATCCTGAGGTACATCTCACCCCTCAACCTGGTCGATCCCCTGAGGGAGGATTTCACCCCTGAAGGGTGCAAGACGATGCATGACATTATCAGGTTTATTCACGAAAAGGCGGTAGCCGAGCTGGTCGAGACTTCGAAATACGGGGGCCGGGTAAAAGGCCGCGCCGCCGTAAAACTGGATATCCCGCTCCCCACCGGGATAATGGTGCTCGATATCGGCGGCGGTCTCTCCGCCCGGGGGAAACATAACAAGGTCGCTTTTGATCAAATCGCCTCACTGCCTCTCAGGGCGCTCCTGAAGGGAATGATGCACCCCGGAGTCTGGCGTTCCGACGCGGTTTCCTTGAAGGTGAACGACTTTTTCACGAGCATGATACGCATGTCGGATATCGTGGCCGAGGGAAGGGACTACACGGATTACAATCTGGCGGTAGTCTCCCGGGAGTATGTGAACCTCAGTCTCAGGTTCGGGTACCATTTCAGCATGCTCGATTGCTACTGCAGTGAAAATGCAAGAAACAACCATATCTATTTCCGCTTCGTGGGAGGCGCGACGGATATCGTCAAGCGCTCCCGCCGGATCAGTCTCATCGCGGCTGTTCTCAGAGAGTACGGCTTCAATCTGAAGACAAAAGGGGATCTCATCGTCGCACGCCTTGCAAACCTCGGTCAGGACAGGATGGAAGAAGTCCTGGACCGTCTCGGCAGGCTGATCGCCTATACGAGGCAACTCGATGCCGTGCTCCATGACGACAGCGCGGTCGACAGGTACACGAAGGCCTTCCTCGATGGCGATTACGGGCCCTGAACCTTGCGCAGTTGAAGTGCATCTGAAAATCCTGTATAAGAGAAGTATACGCTACACAGCGGGCAGAGCATCTCTCAAACCTTTTAAGGCGATACGATTTGATGAGGGCATGGCGTCGGGTATACACGATTTCACTGAATGGCATTACCGGCTTTCGCAAGATCTGCGTGCCTTCCGATGCCGTAAGGAATCGCTGCAAAAGGCTTTTCCGCCTACTCTGCCTGTCCGGGATGTCGCAGTGCATGCAACAGTGACATAGAGATTGGAGAAAATCATCGTCGTAAGGAGGAAGTTATGAGAAATCATAGATCACATAAGACAGTGCTGTTGATTCTCCTCGTCTTCGTTGTCGGGCTCGTCGCCGTGTCCCAGGAGGGGTGCAAGGCCAAGAAGAGCAGTGAAATCGTCGTCGGGTTTCCGCAGTCCTTTGCCGACCTCGCGGAGAAGGTGAAGCCGGCAGTGGTGAACATCAGCACGGAGAGCATCGTGAAGGTCCCGGGTAGCCCGTTCCAGCACTTCTTCGGACCCGGCGAACAGGGGCCTTTCGGAGACTTTTTCGGACATTTCTTCGGCAACGTGCCTGACCGGGAGATGAAGCAGCAGAGCCTCGGATCGGGTTTTATCATCGATAAGGAAGGCTTCATCATCACCAATAATCATGTCGTCGATAATGCGGAAGAGATAAAGGTGAAACTCGCCGACGGCAGGGAGTTCAAGGCAAAGGTGGTAGGCCGCGACCAAAAGACCGACCTCGCACTCATAAAGATCTCCTCCCTTTTCAAGAGCCTGCCCGTCCTCGACCTTGGCGATTCGGAACGGATGAGGACAGGCGACTGGGTGCTCGCAATCGGCAACCCTTTCGGGCTCGAGCATACCGTAACGCAGGGCATTATCAGCGCCACCGGCAGGGTCATCGGGGCCGGGCCCTACGATAATTTCCTCCAGACCGACGCGCCGATCAATCCGGGCAACAGCGGAGGGCCCCTCATAAACCTGAAGGGAGAGGTGATCGGCATTAATACCGCCATCATAGCGAGCGGTCAGGGCATCGGGTTTGCGATCCCGAGCAATACGGCGAAGACAATCATTCCCCAGCTCAAGGAAAAAGGAAAAGTGACACGCGGCTGGATAGGAATATCCATACAGACCGTCACTCCGGACCTGGCTCAGGCCATGGGAATGAAGGAAGCAAAGGGTGCCCTCGTTGCGGATGTGGTGCCGGGAGGGCCTGCAGACGCCGCAGGGATAAAGCGGGGAGACGTAATCATTGCTTTTGACGGAAAGGACGTCAAGAACGCCACCGGACTCCCCCGCATCGTGGCCGAAACACCCATCGGGAAAACCGTCTCCGTCAAGCTGGTCCGGGAAGGAAAAGAGATCGAGCTGAAACTGACGGTGCAGGAACTGACGCCCGAGAGGCTCGCCTCACAGATGCCTGCAGGCGCCAACCTGGGGATGTCGGTCGACGACATCAAACCCCGGTGGAAAGACAAGTTCAGGCTGAAAGACACTGCCGGGGTGGTCGTCGTCGAAGTCGCTCCGAACGGTCTGGCCGGCGACGCGGGCATACAGCCGGGAGACGTCATAAAGGAAGTGAACCGCAGGGCGGTCAAGAACCTGAAAGACTACCGGGAAGCGCTCTCCAAAACCGTGAAAGACAAGGCACTGCTTCTTCTCGTGAAGAGGGGCGCGCGTACCTTCTATGCATCGATAAAGACATCATAAGAGAGAGCGGCGGCAGACGTTCCGTCTGTCGCCGCAAACCTTGCCGGCTTCCTGCGGCCTTCCAAAATCTACCCTTAACTCTGCGTGAGGACACATTCGAACGGCTTCTGCCAAATTCTTCCGTAACGGGAAGGTGAATTGACGGCGGATTCAGCACCTGGACCCAGATTCCCTTTCTCAGGTTTCCGGAGCTATAATAAAAGGCGACCGGAAGCCGATATCATGAGAAAGACCCTCTGGAGACCCCGAAGGTTAACGACGAAATTCATGCTTGGACTCGGCATCATCCTGTTCTGCGCGGTCAGCATCGCCTCGCTGCTTTTTTATGACCACCTGAAGGACCTCTATATACAGGAAACCTATCAGAAAACGGACATCGTGCTTGGGCATATCGATGCCACCATGGAATACGTGCGTGACGAGCTGCGGCCTCAGATGTACCACGTGTTGCCGAAAGACGAATTCATCCGTGAAGCGATGTCCACATCCTTCGTGAACAAAGGGATCATGAAAAGATTTGCGGCACGATTCCCGGACTATATCTATCGCAGGGTCGCCGTCGACCCGATAAACCCCGCGAACAGGGCGGACCGGCTCGAGGAACGGTTTATCGGGGAGTTCGCGAAGCGTCCCGGCGCGAAGAACGAATGGGAAGGGCTGATCACGAGGAACGGGAAACAATACTTTGCTCATTTCAAGGCGGTCCGGATGGAAGAACAGTGCGTCACCTGCCATGGAGATCCTTCCCACTCGCCGCAATCGCTCATTCAGCGGTACGGAAAGAACCACGGACACTCCTGGAAGGTAGGGGATATCGCCGGCCTTGAATCGGTCGCAATCCCCGTCGACGAGACGTTTTACCGGTTGCGCCAGATCGCCTTTTCCCTGTTTCTCCTCGGCCTGACGGGGATGGCGGTCCTCTTTCTCGTGCTGAATTATTTCTATTACACCATCGCAGCGAAACCGCTGCAGAGGGCGAGTTCCTTCTTTCAGTCGATCGCGAGCGGCGGGAAAGGACTTGACGTAAGGTTCGACGCAAAGGGCCACGATGAAATCTCCGCGCTTGCCGAATCCTTCAACCGGATGATCGACCACCTGAAGGAATCTCAAGACAACCTGGCGGTATCCGAATTGAAATACCGCCGTATCTTCGAAGGCTCAAAGGATGCGATCATTCTTGCAGACTGCCCGGGATTTATTGTGGATATCAACAATGCGGGCGTTGAACTTCTCGGCCGGCGGAACAAAGCGGACCTCGTAGGAGATGTTTCTCTTCACGATTTCTTTGCAGACGAAAAGGCTCCCGACGAACTTTTCGGCAGACTCGAAAAAGACGGCTTCATAAAAGACTATGAGACCGTCTTCAGGAAAGAAGACGGGGATGAAACGCATATCCTGATCAGCGCCACATACCGGAAGGACAAGAACAACGACGTATGCGGATATGAATGCATCATCAAGGATATTACGGAGAGAAAGAGAATGGAGGAGCGGATACGGCACGCCGACAAGCTCGCCTCCGTGGGACAGCTGGCCGCAGGCGTCGCCCATGAGATCAACAATCCGCTCAGTCTGATCCTGGGATATTCGAGACTCCTGATGAAGGAGGTCCCGGAGGAACGCCTGAAGGAAGACCTCTCGGTGATCCGCAACAATGCCCAGCTATGCAAGAAGATCATCGAAGACCTCCTCAGTTTTTCCCGGCAGACCAAGGGACATTATTCCGAGGAAGACATCAATGCGACCATAGAGTCGGTCGTCACCGCCGTCGAGAGCAGGTTCTCCGGCGAAGGGATACGGATCGCGAGGGACTATGACGCCTCGCTGCCGCGTGTCGCTGTGGACGCGGACAAGATACGGCAGGTGTCGATGAACCTTCTCATGAACGCCTACCAGGCGATGGACTTCGCGGGTCTCATCTCGGTATCGACGCGTTATGACGACGTAAGGAAGGGTGTCACGATCACGTTCTCCGATACCGGAAGGGGAATCCCTGTGGATATTCAGGGTCGCATATTCGAACCGTTCTTCACGACGAAAGAGCCCGGGGAGGGCACGGGCCTCGGCCTTGCGGTCACCTACGGAATCATCAGGGAGCACAAGGGCGAAATCACCGTCGAAAGCGAACAAGGCAGAGGAACGACGTTCCACGTATGGCTTCCCGTCGAAGGGGGACGCGCATGAGACCTTCTCTTCTCGTCGTCGATGATATGCCGGACATGGTGCGATTCCTCGGCAGGATTCTCCGGGAAGAACTGGGTGTCGCCATCCATGCGGCAGGCAGCGGTGAAGAGGCGCTGCAGCTCCTCCGGGAAGGTTCGGTCGGCGTCGTCCTGGCCGACATGAGGATGCCGAGAATGGATGGGATGGAACTTCTGCGGCGCATAAGGGAGATGGACGATTCCGTTGTCGTTGTCATGATGACCGCTTACGGAAGCATCGCCGACGCCGTCGAATCGCTGAAGCTGGGCGCTTATGATTACATCACCAAGCCTTTCGACGAGGAGAGGTTGATCCACACAACCAGAAAAGCGCTGGACCATAGTTCCCTTATCCGGGAAAACCGTGCCCTCGAAAAAAGAATCAGGGAAAAGGAGACCTTCGAACACTTTGTAGGCGCCTCTCCCGCGATAAAGAACCTTGTCGAAACCATTCAACTCGTTGCGAAGACGGATGTGACTGTGCTGATCACGGGGGAGACGGGAACGGGCAAGGACCTAACGGCAAAAATGATCCATGCCCTGAGCAGCCGAGCCGGCAGGCCCTTTGTTGCGGTCAACTGTCCCGCGATCCCTGAAACCATTCTCGAAAGCGAGCTCTTCGGTTACAAGAAAGGCGCCTTTACCGGCGCAAACCAGGACAGGGAGGGCCTCTTTCAATCCGCAGAGGAGGGGACAATCGTGCTGGATGAGATCGGTGATATATCCCTAGTGCTTCAGGCCAAGCTTCTCAGGGTCTTGCAGGAAAAGGAGATAAAACCGCTCGGTGATACCCGCACCTATACCGTAGATGTGAGGATAATCGCCTCTACAAATCAGGACCTTGCAGGCAAGATTTCCGCGGGACGGTTCAGGGAAGACCTGTATTACCGCCTGAACGTCGTCTCCCTTCGTACGCCGTCTCTCAAGGAGATCCCGGAGGATATTCCTCTTATTGCAAACCATTTCCTTTCACTTTATTGTTCCGAGTTCGGGATGCCCCGAAAGGGGTTTTCGGAAGAGGCATTGAGAGCGCTCGCCTCACGGCAATGGAGCGGCAATGTCAGGGAACTTCAAAACGAGATAAAGAGGGCGGTAATATTTTCGAGAGGAGATACGATCAGCGCCGATGCTTTCGGCGGCGGGTCCCTCAGGCCGACCCGGCCCGAAGGAACGCTCGCCGCTTCCGGCGGCGTCGGATATAAAGAAGCAAGAAAGAACCTTCTCGCGCAATTCAGTATTCACTATGTCGCTCACTTGCTGAAAGACTCTGAAGGCAACATCTCCCTGGCTGCGAAAAAGGCAGGGCTTGAGAGACAATCACTCCAGCATTTGATGAGGAAATACGGGATCAATGCAAATGAATTCAGAAAAAGTGCAAACAAACAATAGCACCGCAAGATAATTTTTGCACCCACCTCCCCTCCCGCTCGAGACTTGCCATTGCCTGACTAATCTTCAACTCACGACAAAACAACCACTTTCCGTGCGAGGGGATGCACGGGGGAAAACTGGTATCCCTTTTGCTTTTGTTAAATTTGTTGAATTCGTTGCGCAGGGTTCATCGTGCAAAAGAAAGGAGGTGACCGGGTTCAGCTCAGCACAATGGGTGGATGAGTCGAAACTTCAGGCTCAAAAAAAAAAAAACACACAGAGGAGGGAAGGTAACGATGAAACGAGTTTTAGGGATTTGGGCAATCATTTTTTCCGTAATGCTCCTGTCTACGGCAGCCTATGCAGCTTCACAATTTCAACACCTCGTCGACGCTGCGTGGCTTGCCCAACACGGCAAAGTGACGGTGGTCGACGTGAGGAACAGAGACGCCTATCTTAAAGGGCATATCCCGGGGGCGGTGAACATACCCGTGAACGATCTTCAGAGCAAACCGGATGCAATCCTGTTCGCGGTCCCCCAGGTCGAAAAGATGCTCGGTGAAAAAGGTCTGACCATCGACACGGATACGGTCGTGTACGGCAGCGGAAAGGAGATTGCCTTCCTCGAATTCTGGATGCTGGACTATCTGGGGATGGAGAAGCTCCACGTTCTCGACGGGGGCATGGACGAATGGAAGGGGCAGATTGCGAAGGACGAGACAAAGTTGCCCCCCGCCGTCTTCAAGGCGAAACCGAAGCAGGGCCTCTATGCCACCACCGCCTACGTGAAACATGCCCTGAAGAAAAAAGACGAGATTCTTCTGGACGTCCGCACGCCCGGAGAGTACACGGGAAAAGATGTGAGGGCGCTGAGGGGGGGACATATCCCCGGTGCGGTCAATATCAACTACGACGAGAATTTCCGGGAAGGCTCGACGAGCCTCAAATCGCCCGACGAACTGGCAAAACTTTACAGCGGTCTTGACCGGAAAAAGGAAATCATCGTCTATTGCCAGACGGGAACACGTGCGACGAACACCCTCTTTGTGCTGAAGGAACTGGGATTTCAGAGGGTGCGCAATTACGATGCCTCCTGGATCGAGTGGGGTTCGAATCCGGAGCTTCCGGCGGCTGATGTGAGCTACTTTAATTTCGTCTCTGTCATGAAACAGATCAAAAAGTTGCAGAAGGAAGTTAAAAAGAATTGACGGTCCGCGGGCCTTCAATGGAGGCTCGTGTCTTCGATGAGGACTTTTCGGTGTCAGAGAAGAAAGAAGAAGGAGGAGGAAAGTCATGGCAGGAGAAAAGAAAAAATCCAGCACTGATTACTGTGAGACAAAGGAATGCGCCGACGAGGCGCCGTCGAAACCCCAGGCCATGGGATGGAAGGAGTTCTACTTAAAGGAGGATTGGTGGGCGATTTACCTCGGAATCGGCATCGTGCTCGTCTCACTGATTGCCTTCCTTAACGGGAGTACGATCATCAAATCGTTGGCAATCAACCCCGGAGGACTGAAATGGTCGTCGCTCGACCAGCTCCTGGGCCACTTCAGCCAAAATGCACATCTCTATGCCCTGCAATTGTTCTCATGGCTGGTCATCTTCGGCGTTTCCACAAGAATAATGGGCATTAAAACGTCGCAGTTCATTCCATCCTTTATCATTCTCTATCTCCTCTCAATAATCATGTTCTCTATCGGAGGATGGGTGGATGCCGCGAAATACAATCTCGAGCCGCCACTTGTAGCGCTCCTGATCGGCCTTGTGATCGCAAATGTGGTCCCCTTGCCCCGATGGATGGATTCGGGGTTCAGGGTCGAATATTTCATCAAGACAGGGATCGTCCTTCTCGGTGCGACCTTTCCTATCACGCTCGTCGTCTCCGCGGGGCCCGTTGCCCTCTTTCAGGCCACGGTGATCTCTCTTATTACCTGTCTGACGATATACTTCATTGCAACAAGGGTCTTCGGTCTTGACAAGAGACTCGCCTCGGTCATCGGAGTCGGGGGCGCTGTCTGCGGTGTATCAGCGTCCATGGCAATCGCGAGTTCCGTGAAGGCAAAAAAGGAATACCTTTACACATCGGTAACGCTCGTCGTTGTATGGGCTCTCGTGATGATATTCTTTATCCCTTTTGTCTCAAGGAGCCTCAACCTCAATGCGGGAGTAGCGGGAGCCTGGGTCGGCACATCTGAGTTTGCCGATGCTGCAGGTTTTGCCGCTGCAACTGCATACGGCCGGATGGCAGGCAATGAAAATGCCGCCATTCAGGGGTTCACCCTTATGAAGGTGATCGGAAGGGATATGTGGATAGGGATCTGGTCGTTTATTTTCGCTCTGATATCGTGCCTTAAATGGGAAAAAGAGGAATGCGGGGTAAAACCGAGCGCAATGGAAATATGGTGGAGGTTTCCGAAGTTCGTGATCGGCTTTTTTATTGCCTCATTTTTTATGACCGCAATAACTGCCGGTTATGCAACGCCCGACTTCAACAAGCTTGTGAAACCCGGACTGCTTCTGCCGATAGTATCTCTGAGGAGCTGGGCCTTCATATTCTGTTTCCTGAGCATAGGCCTTACAACGAGATTCAGGGAGCTCAAGGCAGCGGGTTGGAAGCCTTTTGGCGCATTCACTATTGGTGTCTTGATCAATGTGTCACTCGGTTTTTTCCTTTCCGCTTTTGTGTTTGGAAGTTATTGGATGAACCTCGGCAAATAAACAGGCAGGCAGATGGATGGGAACATCTGCTCCGGGGAATCGGATGCAATTCCGGAGGAACACAATGATTGAAAGATGCTTGAACTGCAAGTTTTTTGAGAGTAATCCTGCTTACATCGAAGCGGCCTTCCCGGGACTGAATTCCCTGAGTTCCGCCTACTCCTCGGTAAGGGCCGGTGCAGGGATATGTGTTCGTCGTGGTATATTCCTTTCTCCGTCGGAAAGGTGCAAGGATTTTCTCAGGAGAGATTGACTCCTGACCTGAACCCTTTTCAAAGGAGAAGCGAGGCAGGCAGTAACTTCCCCCCACTGCCTGCCTCACTTATTTCAGTTTTCCCTGCAATTCCAAGAATATCGCACCTCTTTCATACATAGAAGCCGGTCACAGTGCTCTGAAAGGCGTAGTCCTCACAGCCGGAATATCTTCCGTAACGCGCAACTATCGTGTGGTGTCGCGAACGCTTCTCCACACTGTCATCTGTCATTGCGAGGGAACGGCGCCCGAAGCAACGGAAGAACGGGATTTCGCCCCGCTCCGGATGACAAGATAGCGTAGTCATGTGCGAGACGACATCCTGGCGTAAAAATACTATATAATAAGAGTTATACATTTCTTAATGTTTACGCAACGAGGAGGTTCGCATGTTTGGCCTTGGCATACCTGAACTGGTGATTGTGCTCGTTATTGCCCTTGTAGTGTTCGGACCGAGCAGACTGCCGTCCGTCGGAAAGAGTCTCGGCGAAGCCATCCGCGGATTCAGAAAAGGGCTTGCGGACACCGCGCCCGACAGCAAGAAGAAGCTGGCAGACTGACCGCGCTTCATGGCAAGATTCTTCCTTCCCGTTGCCGCTCTCGCCCTTTTCCTCTGCCTTTTCAGGCTCGGCTCCGTAAGCCTCTTCGACGTCGATGAGGCGGTTTTCGCAGAGGCGACGAAAGAGATGGTCCAGACCGGCGACTGGATCACCCCCACTTATAACGGAGAAAACCGCTACGACAAACCGATCCTCTTTTACCTGCTCATGGCGGGCTCTTACAAAACCTTCGGCATCAACGAGCTTGGAGCGAGGTTCCCCTCGGCGCTCTCGGCGTTTCTGCTGTGTTTGGCTTTTTTCCTCTTTGTTGCGCGAGTCCGCGGCGGAAGGGCCGCCATGTATGCCTCCCTTCCGCTCATTTTGTCTCCCTACTTCCTCGTATACTCCCATGCCGCAGTGACCGACATGGCGCTCGCGCTTTTCATCAGCCTTTCCCTTTTCTCCTTTTATCTTTCCTTAGAACGGGGCAGATCCGTATTCCTCTACGGATTCTATGTATTTTCGGCCCTCGCTTTCTTGACGAAGGGGCTGATAGGCATACTCTTTCCTTTCGGGATCGCTTTTGTGTATCTGCTCATCGGGGAGGGGCTCAAAGGCCTCAAGAAAGTATTCAGTCCGCCGGGCATTCTCCTTTTTGTGGTAGTCTCCGGGCCGTGGTACGTTGCGCAGCTCGCAATCAACGGACAGGAATTCGTACAGCAGTTCCTTATCAAGCACCACTTCCAGCGTTATACCGGAGTGATATCCGGCCATAGGGGTCCCCTGTACTATTACCTGCCAGCGCTGATCGTCGGCCTCCTGCCGTGGGCCGGTTGTCTGCCCTCCGGAATCAGAAATGCCTTCAGTGGCAGAAAGACCTTCCGGACAGCTGGCGACCCGTTGAGAGAGCCGGACCGCGAATCCGGGACCCCACAAGCTCCGCTCGATCTGTTCGCCCTTGTATGGTTCGCATTTATCTTCCTCTTCTTTTCCTTTTCGACAACGAAGCTCCCCAATTATATCCTCCCTGCGATCCCTGCGGCAGCGATCCTCATTGCATCGGGCGCGGAGGTGCAGGACAGGTGGGCACGGTACGGGAATGCTGGGATTGCCGTCATCACCCTTGCAATGGGAGTCGCCTTTCTGGTTTCCCGGAAGTATCTTCTGAATTTGGGAATTTCCGACACAGGCTCGCTCCCGCTTCTCGCCCTGGCGCTGTTCGGCCTCGGAATCCTATTAGTCTATTCCTCCTTCACAAGGAAGGCCGTTTACGGACCCCTGGCAGCCCTCTCTGCCACGCTGCTGATCATGCTCGCGGCTGCGGCCCTGCCCGCCGCAAACGCCGTCCTCCAGGCGACGCTTTACCAATACAGCATGTACGCGAAACAGAGGCTGGGGCCCGGGGAAAGAGTCATAACGTGCGGGATCAACAATCCGAGCATTGTTTTCTACTCTGACCACAGGATAGTCAGGGTCGGGAACACGGCGGAACTCCTTCCCCTTCTGGAGACCGGAAGAAGGGCTTTGGTGATCACCAGGGCAAAAGAGATTGAAAAGTTACGGAAATTGGGCTTTAATGTAGTTGGAGAGGACCGGCAGTATGCGCTTCTCGAAAAGGGCTAGGAAATGGCAGAGAAAATCGAGGTAAAGATTTCTTCGAGGGTCCGGAACCGCCGCGTGCATATGGCGAACGAGAGGACCTTCCTCGCCTGGATCAGGACGAGCATAGGGATCATGGCCTTCGGTTTCGTTGTCGAGAAATTTGCCCTTTTTCTGAAACAGATATCGTATTTCTTCGGCAAGCAGGCGCCGCTCCCCTCCGGAGGATATTCCTCCTTCTTCGGCATATTCCTCGTTGTCCTCGGCACGTTCATGGGGCTGCTCGCCTTCGTCAGGTACAAAAAAGTCGAGAGACAGATCGATGAAGACACCTACCGGCCTTCGCGGATTCTCGACATACTGCTGGCCCTTTCGGTCATCGCCATCGGCATTTTCCTTGCCATCTACCTGGTCCACAGCATCTGAAGAACGCCGGTTCCGCCGTCATCGCAATGCAGGGAATCGGAAAATAAAGAGTGCGTCTATTTTTTCTTCTTTTTGACCGGTTCGGCAGGCTGGACGCGGATCTTTCTTCCGTGCATCACTACATCGTTGAGCGCACTGATCACCCGGTCTGCAAGGTGCGCGGGCACTTCGACAAAGCTGAACGCATCAAAGAGGGTTATCTTGCCGATCTTCCTGCCGGGGATGTTCGCTTCCGCAGAGATGGACTTCACGAGATCTCCGACCCTTATCTTGTCCTTCTTCCCGAGCGTCAGGAAGAGTCTTACCATTCCCGCACCGGAGGGGATTCCTGTCCCAAGGGATTCTTCGATGTCCTCCGGGTCCGAACCTCCTGCCGCCAGACTGAGGGCCGCAGCAACAACGTCCTTCGGCTCATGCCGGGAAAGCAGGGCCTCTGCGAGAGACACATAGAAGTCGTGACCGTTTCCTGCGATCACGCCCTCCACATCTTCCATGAGCTCCTTTTCCCTTGCCCGCTTCACTTCGTCCTTCGTCGGGAGTTTTGCCTTGCGTATCGTCGTCTTCGCCGACTTTTCGATGAGCCTCAGCTGCCGGTACTCACGGGGCGTCACAAACGTTATCGCGATCCCGGATTTGCCGGCCCTCCCTGTCCTTCCTATGCGGTGTATATATCCGTCGGGGTTCTGGGGAATGCTGTAATTGATCACGTGGCTCACATCGGGGATGTCGAGTCCCCTCGCTGCAACATCGGTCGCGACGAGGATGTCCGTCTCACCCTTCCTGAACTTCTCCATCATCTCGTCCCTGAAGGATTGCGTAAAGTCGCCGTGGATAGCGCCCGCCGAATAGCCCATCTGCTGCAGTTTTCCGGAGACCTCGTCCACCTCCCTCTTCGTATGGCAGAAAACGAGCGTCAGGGAAGGGTCTTCCACATCCAGCAGCCTCGTGAGCGCCTTGATCTTGTCTTCCTCCCTCACCTCGTAAAAGACCTGCGTGATTTTCGTAACGACCAGTTTCTTCGGGTCGACGAAGACCCTTTCCGGGTCGCGCATGTATTTCCGTGCAATCCGCACGATCTCCTCGGGCATCGTCGCCGAAAAGAGCATCGTCTGCCTCTCTTTCGGGGTCTCTTTCAGGATCCTTTCGATGTCGTCGATAAAGCCCATATTCAGCATTTCATCCGCTTCGTCCAGGACAACAATGCTGATCCCCCCCAGATTGAGGGTCCCTCTCTGAATATGGTCGATCACCCTTCCCGGCGTGCCCACAACGGCATCGACCCCCTTCTGGAGGCTCTTGATCTGCCGCTCGATCGACTGGCCGCCATAAATCGGGACTGATATGACTCCCTTGTTCCTTCCGATCCTGTTCAGCTCCTGGGCGACCTGCACCGCAAGCTCGCGCGTCGGGGCAAGCACCACGGCGTACGGAAATTTCCCCTTGGAACGTCTGCCTTTTTCGACGATGGGAATGCCGAAGGCCGCAGTCTTTCCGGTGCCTGTCTGGGCAAGGCCGATAAGGTCACGGCCTTTGAGCGCCGGACCGACCGCGATCTTTTGTATCGGGGTCGGCTCCTCAAAGCCCATGTCAAAAAGCGCCTTCAGAACCTCGTCCGAAAGTCCGAACTCGGAAAATCTCTTGTGATTCATTCTTCTCCTGTCTCCGGACGTAAATCTGGCGATGCCGTTACGCGGGATTGTCGGTCGTGGGAAGAAAACACTGAGGACCTAGCTGAGAGGTCTGTACTGCCTCGCTTGCCTTGCGTTCTTCGCTCTGCGCTTTTGTGCCTCTCTCTGCTTTGTCTTCAGCTTGACGGACGGTTTCTCGTAGAAGCGCCTTTTCTTCAGTTCCTTGAGAAGGCCGTCTTTCTGAAGCTGTCGTTTGAGAAGTTTTAATGCCCTTTCGAGGTCATTACCGTTTACCCTTATCTCCAATTACCCTGTTTCCTTCCTCCCCCTCTGTTGAATCCTCCCCTCTGTCCTCCTCTACCGCCTCTTTCGGTCTGGGGTCTCGCTTCGCTGACCGTCAGGGTTCTTTCCTGCAGTGTGCTGCCGTTCAGACTCGCGATCGCCTTGTCAGCCTCTTCGTCCGATGACATCTCGACGAAACCGAACCCCTTCGAACGTCCCATTGCGGGATCGGTAATGATCTTTACCGACTGCACTTCCCCGATCGCTGCAAAGACCTCCCTCAGAGCTTCTTCGTCGACAGTGTAGGGAAGATTCCCCACATAAATCCTCTTCGCCATGTTCCCTTCTCCTTCTCTTCATGAAAGGCGCATCGCACTTCATGAAATCGTACGTCGTTCCTTCGAGTAACAGTTCGTGTCAATAAAAAAGGCCGCCTCGTTCAAAGTTCTTGCGGCCTTTCCGTCTGACAAAAACTTCCAAACGTCTTTACTTTGACATATCTTGATATGAAATGTCAATTTCTATTTCACTTCAGAGGGTTGTCCCCTTTTCTTCGCGCCATCTTGAGCGCCTCAAACCACAACACGCTGACCACGCCCGCGGCCAGGCAGATCACCACATCGATAGGGTGGAGTGAGGCAAACCGGAAAAGGGTCCGCAGAAACGGAAGATATAGGACCATGGCGAGGAAAAAAAGCGCTCCCCCGATCACCCACCACAGGGCCGCGTTCGGGGTGCCGAGCGTCCGCGGTATCACGCGCGACCAGGAACGGTTCGTCAGAATCAGACCAAGGTTGGCGATGATGAGCGTCGTAAAACCGAGGGCCCTCGCATCCAGTTCTCCCTGCCCCCTCTTCATCGCTACGAGGAATACCGCAAGAACGATAAGTAGTACACTCATTCCCTGGAGCACGCTGAAGAGTGTGGTTCTCCTGTCGAATAAAGGTTCCCGAAGGTTCCTGGGCGGCCTGTTCATTATGCCCGACTCCTCCGGTTCCGCCTCGAAGACGACGGAGCAGGCAGGGTCGATGATCAATTCCAGAAACACGATGTGTACAGGCAAGAGAACAAGCGGCCAATGAAAGAGCACGGGGAGAAGGGATATACCCGCAATCGGCACATGGATCGCGAAGATATAGGCCATCGCCTTCTGCAGGTTGTCGAAAATCCTCCGGCCCATCCTCACTGCCTGGACAAGGGACGAAAAATCGTCATGGAGGAGGACCAGGTCCGACGCCTCGCGGGCGACGTCGGTACCGCGCTCTCCCATCGCAATGCCGATATGCGCCGCCTTTAATGCCGCCGCATCGTTCACCCCGTCACCGGTCATCGCCACAACCTCGCCGTTCTCCTTGAGGGCGTTCACGAGAGAGAGCTTCTGTTCGGGCACGACCCGCGCAAAGATGTTCGTCTTCTTTATCCGCTCCCTCAGCTCGGCCTGCCCCATTTTTTCGAGTTCCTGCCCCGTGATGACTTCCGACGGGCCGAGGCCTATCTGCTCCGCGATGTTCCGTGCGGTGACAGGATAGTCTCCTGTAATCATGACCACCCGTATCCCGGCCTGATAACATTCCCTGATAGCAGCGGCAACCCCCGGACGGACCGGATCGGCGAGCCCTATGAGACCGAGGAACTCGAAGCTGAAATCGTGCTGTTCGCCGGGAAGGTTTTTCCGAATAAAGTCCGACTTCGCAACGCCGATTATCCTGAGGCCTTCTGCGGCCATCGCATCGATCTGCCGTAAAAGGGTCCCGATTTCCCGTTCATCGAGATGACAGATATCGGCGATCGCTTCGGGTGCACCCTTCGCAGCGATCACGTAATTCCTGTTGTCGGGGGATTGCCAGACCTGCGACATGGCAAGCAGCCTCTCTGAAAGCGGGTATTCCTGTACAAGCCTCCAGTTGTCGTGGAGGTGCTCGGTATTGGAAAGCGTCTTCCTGCCGAGTTCCCGCAAGGCCTTTTCCATAGGGTCGAAAGGGTCTACCCGGCTTGCAAGGATGCTGAACTCGACGATCTCGTGGGCATCTTCATGGAGCGACTCCGTTTGCGCGCTCAGATCGTACAACCTACCGCCCGTTGAAATCTTCTGCACCGACATCCTGTTCAGGGTGAGGGTCCCTGTTTTGTCCACACACAACACGGAGGCGGACCCCAGGGTCTCGACCGCCGGCACTCTCCGCGTAAGAATGCCTTTCTGCGAGATCCTCCAGGCCCCGAGGGCGAGAAACACCGTGAGGACCACAGGAAACTCCTCGGGCAATACCGCCATGGCAAGGGTAATGCCCGCCAAAAGGCCGTTCAGCCAATTTGCCCTGGTGAAGCCGTAGACGACCACGACGAGGACACAGAGGGACAGCCCGAGAACCGCAAGGTTCCGCACAAGACGCCCCGTTTCCTTCTGGAGGAGCGTCTCTTCGGGCTCGATCGTCCGCAGGGCCTTCCCGATTTTCCCCAGTTCCGTATGGCTTCCCGTCGCCTTCACCTCGGCGACGCCGAAGCCCCTCACCACAAGCGTGCCCGAATAGACAAAGGGAAGATCGTCCCCTCCGGGGCGTGCCATTTCCCCGGCCTGGCCGGTCGAGGTCTTACGCACCGGAACGGATTCACCGGTGAGAAGAGATTCGTCTACAGAGAGGTTGACGGCCGACAGGAGCGCCGCATCCGCAGGCACGCGGTCGCCTTCGGAAAGGACGATGATGTCGCGCCGCACCACTTCCCTGCCGGGGATCCTCCGCTGCATGCCGTCCCTGATAACGAGCGCACGGGGGCTTGACAGGTCCCTCAGTGCCTCGAGGGCCCGCTCCGTTCTCCGCTCCTGATAAAGGGTAATGCCCATGACGACAAGCACGAAGCCGAGAAGCATCAGGGCCTCCCGTACGTCGCCGAGCATAAAATAGATCGCACCGCCGCCGATCAGGAGAAGGAACATCGGTTCGCGGACGACCTCGAAGGCTATTGCAGAGAAACTCCGGCGTTTCGAGGAGGGAAGCTCGTTGTGCCCCTCCTCCCGCAGACGCGCCGCGGCCTCCGCCTCTGAAAGACCCGAAAGGGAATCGATGTCCCGGCCGTTTATGATCACGACACTATTGTATAACTGCGGAGGCCGGGAATCAACGCAGGGATACGAGATGGCCGTGTCCCCGGGGAAAATTGAAAGAAGACCGGCAATTGACTCTTCGGACCTTTCCTGATAGATTAAAAGAAAGGAATTACCGAAAGGAGATCGTCATGAACGATACAACGAAGACTATCGCCGGAGCATTTCTGCTCGGCGGATTTATCGGAGCGGGCGTTGCCCTTCTCTATGCTCCGAAATCGGGCCGTGAAACGAGGAGGGACATCTCGAAGGCTGCAAAGCGAGTAAAGCGCGACGCAGTCGAGCTCGTGGAAGAGACGATCGAGACGGTGGACGAGCTCGCCGGCACTGTGAAGGCCAGAGCGTCGGACATCCTCGAAAGGGGCGTCGAACTTTCGGATGCGGCAAAAAGGGAAGTGATCAAGTCCCTGGAACACGGTCAGAAGATAATCGAGAAACAGAAAAAAAGGATAATCGAGGGTCTCGGACTGTAGATGTGACGACACGCAGTAATGATCACCGACGGCGCCCTTAAGCTCCTCGAGTTCCCGAAGCTCCTCAGGATAATCTCGTCTTTTTCCCACAGTGATGCCTCGCGGAAGGCCGTTCTCGGTATCCTCCCCCTTTCCCGGCCTGAAGAGATACGCGAAAGGCTTGCGCAGGTCGAGGAGATACGGAGGATTTCCGCCGAGGGAAGCCCTCTGCGGCTCTCGGAGTTTTCCGATATCCTTCCACTGCTCGTCAAGGTAAGGCCCGAGGGCTCCGTTCTTGAAACAAAGGAACTCTCCGCCTTCACGCCTTTTCTCGCCGTCCTTTCAGAGATATCCCTGCAGTTGGAAGAGAGGGAAGATTTGCCCTATCTCAAAGAGCTCTCCCTTCCCCTCACAGGGTTTCCCGTCATCCTCGCGCTGCTCGAAAAGTCGCTGGACAGCGAGGGGAATATTCTCGACAGCGCATCGCCGCTCCTCTCTGAACTAAGGGCGCGCGTGAGGCGCTCGGAAAGCAGGATCGCAAAGAGGCTCGAGGAGATGACCCGGGATGAAAGGGTCGCTGTCTTTCTCCAGGACACCTTCGTCACCCAAAGATCGGGCAGATGGGTCATCCCGGTAAGGATGGACGCAAAGGGACAGGTGCCCGGCGTGGTCCACGACGTCTCGAGGTCGGGGGAGACCGCGTTTGTTGAACCCCTTGCGATCATCGGCCTTTCGAACGAACTTGAAAATCTTCTCGCCGAGCAAAAAGCAGAAGAGATGCGCATTCTCAGGGATATCTGCGCGAGGATACGAGCGGCGGCGGACGAACTCGGGGCGCAGTTCAGGATCATCATGCACCTCGATCTCCTGAACTCCGTGGCCTGCTTTGCAGACCAGCTCAGGATGCAGAGCCCGCAGATAGACGATTCCGGGGTCGTCCGTCTCGTGAATGCGAGGCACCCCCTGCTCTTCCTCACTTATCGGAAAAATGAGAGGAAGGAGGACATCGTGCCTCTCGACGTTGCCTTGGGAGGCGACAATACCGTGATGGTCATCACCGGTTCCAATGCAGGCGGAAAAACAATCGCGATTAAGACGATCGGGCTCCTTCAGCTCATGGCCCTTTCGGGGATACCCGTCCCTGCCGACTCCTCTTCGCGCTTCCCTCTTATCCGCGAGTTGTTGATCGATATGGGAGACGAGCAATCGATAGAAAACAGCCTCTCGACTTTCTCCGCCCACATATCGAACATCTCCGGGATCCTCAGAAAGGCGGGCCCTGATACCATCGTATTGATCGACGAACTCGGGACGGGAACCGATCCCGAGGAAGGGGCCGCCCTCGCCTGCGCCGTGCTGAAAGAGCTGAAGGCCAGAGGCGCCCTGCTCTTCGCGACGACGCACCTCACCGATATCAAGGGTTTTGTGCACAGGACGGCAGGGATGATCAATGCCTCAATGGAATTCGACGAGAAAACCCTTTCTCCCCTTTTCCGGCTTCGGATGGGAGAACCCGGTCAGTCGCACGCGCTCGAAATAGCGAAGCGCTACGGCCTGCCGGCAGGCATCATCGAATCTGCGAAAGGCCTCCTCGGCGGGATCAGAGTCGAATTCGACAACCTCATCGCAGACCTGAACGCAAAAAGGGCGGAGTATGAAAAAGCGCTGAAAGAGCTCTCACAGGAGCGCGGCCGGATCGAAGAAAAAGGCAGGCTTCTGGAGGAGAGATCGCGGGAGGCCGAAAGGCGCGAGAAGGAGATCCTTGCAAAGGCGTACGGGGAGGCCTCGGAGATCATTGTCGACACGAAAAGACGGATGCATGCATTCCTGGATGAGCTGAAGAAGAAGGGCAGGGAGAAAAGCCGCGAAGTCATCAGGGAGGCGGATTCGGTCCTGAGGGAAACGGACCGGAAGCTCAGAGAATGTGACGCCTCGGACGCCGGGGTTCGCCCCCTGGACGCTGTAAAGGAAGGAGATATGGTTTTTGTGAGGTCTATCGGCTATGACGCATCGGTCATAGAAGTGGACAAGAAGCATAACCGCCTGCGGGTCAGATCGGGAGGCATCGAGATCGAAATACCCGCCTCGGACGCCGGCGTCAGGAAGGGCATATCAGTGGAAGCAAGGGAAAACGCTTCGCTGGAGGAGCGGAGGGATGCTACGGTTTCCTCGAGGATCACCCTCATAGGGTTGAGGGTCGATGAGGCGCTCTCGAGGCTTGAACCGTTCCTGAACCACGCCTCCCTGGCGGGACTTCAGGAGGTGACCATCATCCACGGCTTCGGCTCCGGCATTCTGGCAAGGGCCGTGCGCGAACACCTTGAGGGTCATCCGCTTGTAAGAACATTCAGAAAAGGCGAGCGCCAAGAAGGAGCGGCAGGGGTCACTATCGCTACTCTCACATAACATCCGTGAACCGGGCGTAAAGATGCTAAAAAGGCTATCCGAAATGAAAAAAACGATCGTCGTTTTGCTGCTCCTCGTTCTCCCCGCGGGCTACCTCCTCTACCGGGAGGAACAGGGCAATTTCCACGAGATCACGCCAGGGGAGGCCTACAGATCCGCTCAACTCGACAGGGACGAGCTCGAGTATTACATCGGGAAGTTCAACATTAAGAGCATCGTGAATCTGCGCGGCAGGAATGCCGACGCGGCATGGTACAAAGAGGAAATAGAGGTAAGTGCTGAACGCAAGGTGCGGCATTTCGACCTCTCGCTTTCCGCTATCAGTGAACCGAGCAATGAAGATATCGGAAGACTCATAGAAATATTCTCTACCGCGCCGCGGCCTTTGCTGATACATTGTCAGGCCGGCGCCGACAGGTCGGGACTTGCCGCAGCCATATGGAAAGTGGTTGTCGATGGGCAGCCGAAATCAGAGGCTCAGAAACAGTTGTCCTTTTTGTATGGACATATTCCGATAGGCAGGACCGTGGCCCTCGACCGCTTCTTCGATTCCTGGGACCCGCCGGGAACCAAGGTATCGGATTAAACGGGCGGACGACTGCTCGCCCTCACCGGTCCTTGTCCTTCGGCCGTATCAGCCTCAGGACGAAAAAAACGACTCCCAGGGCAAGGACAATCCAGGAAACCACCATGATGATGGTTATCGCCGTCCCGGGGCCGGGACCCTCATCGATATGTCCCGGATGCGAACCGTGGCCGTACACTGCTGCGGCCGGAAGCATGGCGGACAGCGCGAGCAGTGCGAATGCCGCCCATTTACAGGCCTTCATGTTCGCTCTTCATTGCGCCAATTCTTTCAGCACAGCGTAACGGTGCAATATCGTCTCCCTGTGCTCGAGTTCCTCTTGGGCGATCCTTTCGAAGATCACTTTCAGTTCCGAATCCCCGCTCCTCTCCGCAATGTCTTTGTACAACTGATACGCTTCATACTCGTTGTCGATCGCCAGTTTCATCTTCTGAAAAAGTTCTTCTCTCCTCATGTTCCCTCCTGAAGGCGCTGCGCCGCCCTTCCGCTCAGACTTGAGTAAGCCCTTCTCCTGCGTTACCGAGCGGAACAGTCCTTCCTTCTGCTACGTTCTCTCCTCCAGAGGAGTATAACTGCACCCCATGAGGCCGCAGTAATGACCGACGTATTCGGTAGAGGGCCGGTAGAGCATCGGTTTTTCCTGGGCCTCGCCGAATTTTTCCTCGATGATATGCGCACACCATCCCGCTATCCGCGAAGCAGCAAACACGGTCGTGAAAAGGTCGTCAGGGATGCCCATCATGTGGTAGACAGAGGCGCTGTAGAAATCCACATTCGCCCTGATCGTTGTCTTTCCCTTTCTCTCGAACTCCTTCATCGCCGCGTCCTCTATCGCAGCCGACAGCCGATGCCATTTCTCCAGACCGAGCTTCTTTCCGAGACGAAGGGACATCTCTTCCAGAAATTTCGCCCTGGGATCCGTAGTCTTGTAAACTGCGTGGCCCATCCCCATGATCCTCTCACCCTTGTCGAGCTGCCGCTTCACCCAGCCGGCGATGTCTTTCTCGGCCTCGACCTCCCTCAGCATCTTCATCACCCGGGCATTTGCCCCACCGTGGAGACTTCCCGAAAGCGCGCCGACCCCTGCGGCAACGCCGGCATATATATGCGCCCGCGTCGAAACGACCTCGCGGCACGCGAAAGTGGACGCGTTGAACGTATGGTCAGCGTGGAGGATCAGGCAGACATCAAGATCGCGCGCTATTTCGGGATCGGGCCTCTCACCGCTGAGCTGCCAGAGGAAGTTTCCCGCATGCGTGAGGCCATCTTCCGGGGGGAGGGGCTCCCTTCCCTTCCTTATTCGCTCCCAGGCTGCGATCACTGAGGGCATGCGGGCAATGAGCCTGATTGCCTTCCGGACGTTGCCGTCTCTCGTCTCGTCGGCGAGATCGGGGTCTGCCATCGCAAGGAGCGGCACCGACGCCTGAAGCACATCCATCGGCGTCACATCTTTCGGCCACTTCTTCAGGCTCTGAATGATAAAGCCGGGCAGATGTCTCGCTGCCGCGACTTCCCCTGAAAAGCCCCTGAGCTGCCGTGCATCCGGCAATACGGCGTTCAAAAGGAGGTAGGCCGTCTCGATATAAGACGACTTTTCCGCGAGTTCCTCTATTCTATATCCCCGGTAAATGAGAACTCCCTGTTCTCCGTCGATGAAGCTGATCTTTGTGTCGGCAACTGCCACGCCGCGCAGGCCGATATTCTTGACCCTCACAGGCTCACTCATTGTTCCCTCCTGGTTTCCTCATGCCCTCGGCTGAAAAGAGTCGTTCCATGGTCTCTTTTGTCATTATAGTAGATTTTTGCCGTGCTGATAAGCATGCCTCAGGCTGCGTTATTTCGGCGAAAGGAGATCGGTCGGCGGGGCACATTCGCGGATATCGGCCCTCCCGTGCCGGGCGCATAAAAAGGGCTGCAAAGGTTGACTTTGCAGCCCTTCGAGAAGGCAAAAGCCTGTAATGCTTACTTCACAATGGCCGTATGGTACGGTCCTGCCGCGATATCGAACACGTCGCTCAGACCGCTCACGGATACGGGAACGTTGCTGTCCCAAACATCGGTCCCATCTCCCAGCTGCCCGAAGGTGTTATCACCCCATGTCATGACAGTGCCGTCATTCTTAAGGGCCGCCGAGTGATCCTGTCCTGCGGCAACGGCGACAGCCGCGTTCAGGCTGCTCACCTGGACGGGAACGGCGCTGTTATCATAGGTGCCGTTTCCCAGTTGTCCGTACAAATTATTCCCCCATGTCCAGACCGTGCCGTCCGACTTCACCGCAACCGTATGGTACACTCCCGCAGCTATGCCGATGACATTTTCGAGCGGCACATTCTCCGCGACCGTTACCTGAACGGGGATGTTGCTGTCGGTGTGGGTCCCGTTTCCCAACTGTCCGTCAGCGTTGTATCCCCATGACCAGACTGTGCCGTCCGATTTCAGGGCTACGGTGTAATTTTGGCCCGCTGCAATTTTTTCAACGCCGGTGAAGCCGCTCACTTGAACAGGAATGTTGCTGTCCGTCGTCGTCCCGTTTCCCAATTGTCCTTTATTGTTCCGGCCCCAGATCCAGACCGTACCGTCGACCTTGAGAGCCGCCGTGTGGTACATTCCAGCCGAAACGGCAACGATGTTGACCAAGCCGCTCGCCTGAACCGGGGTCGTGCTGCCGGTGGTCGTCCCGTTCCCCAGTTGGCCGTAATTGTTCAGACCCCAGGCAACGACTGTGCCGCCGGACGTTACAGCCGCCGTATGAAAGTCCCCCACAGCGACAGCGACGGCATTATTCAGGCCGCTCACCTGAACCGGGGTCGTGCTGTCGGTGGTCGTCCCGTTCCCCAGTTGGCCGTAAGTATTATCACCCCATGTCACAACAGTGCCGTCCGATTTCACGACAGCAGTGTGGTCCCATCCTCCGGCGATCGCAATGCCGCCGGTCAAGCCGTCTACTTGCACGGGTATGTTGCTGGAATTATAGGTCCCGTCTCCGAGTTGTCCGAAGGAGTTATCTCCCCATGTCCAAGCACTTCCAAGAAAAATTGTAAAGTTACTGTCGCTTGTGTCGCTCACGGTACCATTCGTGGTGCTCGTAATTTTCACCGTATAGTCGCTTCCCGAGGCCTGGTCGGCGGGAATCGCCCAATTGTAAGAGCCCCCCGCCGTCGCAGTGCTTGCGATTATCGAGCTGCTGAAGACGCCTCCTTTGTAAAGTTCGATCTTCACATTCGCTCCGGGGGTGCCCGCAGAGGTCCAGGTGATCGCCTGGGTACTGCCCGGCGCCCAGCTCTCTCCTCCGTTGGGCGAGGTGACCGTGATCGAGGTGGGCGGAGCATTTGAGATACTGAAGGTGTTATCGCTCATATCGTTGTATGCGCTGCTCGTCGTGCTCATGATTCTTATCTTGTAATTGCTGCCTACTGCCTGGCCGGAAGGGATCGCCCAGTTATAGGAGCCGCTGCCTCCGCTCCCGATGGGCGCGCTTGTCGCAATCGACCTGCTCAGAGCCGTCCCGTTGTAAAGCAGGATCCTCACATTCGCTCCGGGGCTGCCCGTATAGCTCCAGGTGATCGCCTGGGTACTGCCCGGCGCCCAGCTCTCTCCCCCGTTGGGCGAGGTGACCGTGATCGAGGTAGTTCCCCCGCCACCGCCGCCACCGCTTATGGTGAAGGCACTGTCGCT
>JAMCWJ010000034.1 GCA_023475105.1 Nitrospirota bacterium | reverse complement strand
GAGATTGTAAAAAGAGGGGAATACTTTACAAGAGCGGCTTAATGACTCTCACCAATCAAACTCTGAAATGCTTTCTCTTCTCCGAAGCGCTTACCTACTCGTCTCCACCGCGCAGCGGTTTAGTCCTGCTCACAGAAACCAACGCCAGCAATAGCCCGGAAAATTCTGTGGAGTACAAATGAAAACCATTACGCCTGCAAGAATGTAGCCAGCTTCTTGGGCTTCAATTAGGGAAATAACCGAAGCGTAATTCCGCAGATTCACGAATTCAAGCCTGACCTTGTTTATCCGTTTATCACTCTCGGACGCCGGTGCAGTCAATCGATCTCGACCGTCGAAGGATCTTTAAGAGTATTTCTCAGGGGATTTATGTTACTCCTTCGCTGCTTTCTGATGATGAACGAGTTTGTACTCGTTGCAGAGAAAATGCTCGACACGGGCAGTGAGGAGCGAAGGGACAGCGCGGGCCTTCAGCAATACTTTTTCTTCGATCAGTGCGACCACTTTTCGTTTCATCATTGTCTCCCGTGATGGGGAATCTCCTCAAGCATGACATATTTTCTTATATATCCCTTGTCCCGTCGACAGGAATTTCGGCGTCGGAAACCTTATAGAGCATCGTCTTTTTCCAGAAGACGAGGTCGCTGTCTCCGAGTTCCGAAACATCGATCTCCGTTTCCTTGATATTGGCAAGAAACTGGGTGTTCCTCAGGTACCTCAGCACAAGGCCGTCCAGCACGCTCTCGGAAACACGGAATTCTTCGATCGTCGTGACCCCGCCGATGAGCCTGTCCACGTTCCCCTCCTCCTTACCCATCAGGTCGAGGTTCTTCGCCTCGCCCCTCAGGCACGACCTCTTGATGGACTCCATCATCGCGTCATAGGAGATCATACCCTTCATCACTTCAGCCACCCTGGTCAGAAAACTGATTTTGTCCACGTGTCATTATCCTCCTTTTTCCTCACTCGCCGGTTGTTTGCACGCCTTTTTGGGGAGACCTAGCGCTTCCCGGCACCCAGACTTTTCCCTTATCGATGATGTGTTCCACGCGCCAGCCCCTTTTCTGCAGTTCCCTGGCAATCCATTTCCTATGGCATTTCCACGGAAACCTCTCGGAGCAGGCAATCACCGATACCCTTCCCCCGGCAATCGCCTCCGCCTTGCCGATGCCCCGCAGGAAATCGTCGGTGAGGAGGTATCCGGCATATCCGCCCTTTCTGAGCCCGCCGAGTTCCTCGCCGAGATAATGGTACTCGATTCCCTCCTTGTCCAGGAGCGCTTCGAGATTCGCCCTGTCAAAAAGCGCCATCTTGCTCCTGGGAGAACGCCTCACATCAATGAGCGCCTCAACACCGTAGGCAAGGAGAATTTCGACAAAATCTTCTTCGCTTCGTCTGTCCGTCCCGAGAGTAAATATGCTCTTCACGGCCATCACTGATTATGGGGTTGAAAGTGGCAGCGCACAAAGGGCACGCGGTCTGTTTCCTTTTTCCCTCTACGTTCTCCGCACTATGTTCCAGGCGCTTTGCTCTCGTTCAGCTGCCGATCTCGCCGTTGATCCCCGGCGCGCACCTGCCGTACACCTCATCCAGTATCTCTTTCGCGCCCCGTGAGAGCACGTCTTCAGCCAGGGCAAGCCCGAGGGATTCGGCTTCTCCCTCAGTGCCCTCTCTATGACCTCGTATGATGCGGTCGCCGCTCATACTTCCGACAAGTCCGTCCATGACGATCTTTCCGTCCGCCAGCTGCGCGTAGGCAGCGATCGGCACCTGGCAGCCGCCCTCGAGTTTTTTCAAGAAAGCCCTCTCCGCCCTCACACATACCGAGGTCTCCCGGTGATTCAGCGGCGCAATGAGGCCGTTGATACGTGCGTCGTCGGTCCTGCATTCGATCCCCACCGCACCCTGACCGACAGCGGGAAGGCTCCTGCCGGTCGGAAGGATCTCCGTAATTCTCCCTGCCCATCCGAGCCGTTTCACGCCGGCCGCAGCGAGGATTATCGCATCGAATTGCCCTTCGTCGAGTTTCCGCAGCCTTGTGTCGAGATTGCCCCGCAGTTGTTCGATCCTGAGATCGGGTCTGATGCTGAGGAGCTGGCACGACCTCCTCAGACTGCTCGTCCCGACGGTAGCGCCCTTCGGCAGGCTTTCGAAATTTTGAATCTTGAATTTTGAATCTTGCATCCGGGTGATGAAGGCATCCCTCGGGTCTTCCCTTTTGCAGATGACCGGAAGGTACAGCCCCTTCGGGAACTCAACGGGCACGTCCTTCATGCTGTGGACCGCAAGGTCCGCCTCCCTGCTGAGCAGGGCCTCTTCGATCTCTTTTACGAAAAGCCCCTTGCCGCCGACCTTTGCAAGCGGAACATCGAGGATCTTGTCCCCTGTAGTCTTTATCTTGTTCAGCTCCACTTCCAGTTCGGGGTGCAGCTTCTTCAGCTCGGATTTCACCCACTCCGCCTGCCAGAGCGCCAGCTTGCTTCCCCGTGTGCCGATAACGATCGTCCGGTCATCCATCGTTTTCCTCATCGTCCCCGTTCAGGGCATACAGTTTCCTGATCGTTGCTATCAGCGCGTCCTTGTCCTCCACATCCTCCTTCAGGGCCACGGTCGGAGGATGGATCAGCTTGTTCATAATGGCCGCCGCCATGTACTCTATGGCCTTCCTCTGTTTCTCTCCCAATTCAGGACATTTGTTCATAAGCCTCTCGAGCTCCTCCCTCCTGATGGTCTCCGCCTTGCTCCGCAGCGCGACGATGGTAGGCACGGAATTGAGGGAGAAGAGCCATTTCTCGAACGATTCGATCTCCTCCTCGACGATATCCTCCGCCTTTGCCGCTTCCTTGTGCCGCTCCTGGATGTTCGATTCCACAACGCCCTGGAGGTCGTCCACGTCGTAGAGGTACACGTTGTCGAGCTCGTTTACTTCCGGGTCGATATTGCGCGGCACTGATATATCGATGATGAACACGGGCTTCTGTTTTCGCTCCTTCATCACCCTCTGCATCTCTTCCCGGTGCAGCACATACGCGGGCGCGCCCGTCGAGCAGATCACGATGTCCGCAAAGACCATTTCTTTCAGGAACTCTTCGAACGGTATCGCCCGTCCGTCGAATTCGCTGGCGAGCTCACAGCCGCGCTCGTACGTCCTGTTCGCAACGGTCACGCTTTTCACTCCGAAGTTCATCATATGCTTTGCCGCGAGCTCCGCCATCTCACCGGCGCCCAGGAGCATGAAAGCCTTCCCGGACAGATCGGCGAATATCTTCCGCGCGAGCTCGCAGGCCGCAAAGCTTATCGATACGGCGTTTTCCGCGATCTTCGTCTCCGTCCTCACCCTCTTCGCCACGGAGATCGTCTTCTTCATCAGCTTGTTCAGAAGCATCCCCGTCGTCTTCCTCTCAAGGGCGAACTCAAAGGCGTCCTTCAACTGCCCGAGTATCTGCGGCTCCCCCACCACCATGGAGTCGAGACTCGCGCCGACCCTGAAGACGTGCCTCACCGCTTCGCGGTCTACATGCAGGTAGAGAGAGCGGTCAAGGGAGGGTCCGTCGAGACCGTGGTACTCCGAAAGGAAGGCTCTTATCGCACCGTACGCCTCTTCGGGATCCTTCACACACGCATAGAGTTCGACCCTGTTGCAGGTCGACAGGACGATCGCTTCCTCCACGCCCTGCAGTTCGCTGAGCCGGAGCAGTCCCTCCTCGAGTTTCGGACCGTTGAAGGCAAGCTTTTCCCTGACATCGACGTCGGCGGTCTTATGGTTCAACCCGATAACGATGATCTTCATACGAAAGCATGCAAACCTTTCAGAAGCAGATTCACGCCGAAAAAGGTGAAAATGACACAGAGGAACCCGAGGATCGAAAGCACCGCCGCCTTCCTGCCGCGCCACCCCGCCGTCAGCCTCGCATGGAGTACGAGAGCGTAGATAAACCATGTAATGAGGGACCATACCTCTTTCGGGTCCCACCTCCAGTAGCTGCCCCACGCGCTTTCCGCCCAAAAAGCGCCCGTGATTATCGCAAGGGTGAGAAGGGGAAACCCGAGGGTGATCAGCCTGTAGTTGATCTCATCGAGGAGCTGGAGGCTCGGCAACCTCTGGAACAGTCCTCCCAGACGCTTTGATTTGAGGTGATGCTCCTGAATAAGGTACATGATGCCGATGCCGAAGGCCATCGCGAACGCAGCGTCGCCGAGAAAGGCGAGGAAGGTATGGACACCGAGCCAGGAACTCTGGAGCACCGGGGGCAACACCCTGATGCCCCTCGGAAAAACCGACGACGAAAGCATGAGGATGAATACGACGGGCATCGTGAAGGGCCCGAGGAGGTCCAACCGGTAACGGTACTCAATGAAAAAGAATACGAGGACGATGCACCACGTGTAGAACGACGAGGCTTCGTGGAGACTTACGATAGGAAGATGCCCTGAAACCACATAGCGCAGGACGATCGTTGCGGTATGAAAAACAAAGCCCACGACGGCAAAAATGAGGATGAATCGCGACGTGGCCTTCGAGCCCCTGAAGAGTTCTATGACGCTCACAATGGTGGCGGCGAAATAGAAGGTCAGACTCAGCTCAAAAAAGAGGACCCCCATCAGAAGCAGCCGAGCTCGCAGTCCGTGATCTTTATTCCGAGCCTATTGGCGATCTCACCCACTTCCTTATAGGGGACGGACAGGTCCCTGGCGATCTTTCTTGCAAGGGCGCACGAGATCCTGCCGTCAACGGAATGCGTTTGGAGAGACGATTGTATCTGCTCTTTTCTGTCGGTCATTTCTTTCACACTCTCAATGAACAGGGCATCTCGGCAGAGGTCCTCTTTTACAGGCCCGACCCTGCAGGGACCGTCTCCTCTGCCTGCTGCTGCTCTTCGTACCCGCACTCTTTCTTGTGGCAGGAGAGGGTCACCCGCCCGGTCTTGTCCCTCTTTTCGAAGAGGAACCCGGCCCCGCATTTCGGGCACTTCACAGGGACGGGCTTGTGCCACGTGGCGAATTTGCATTTCGGATAGTTGCCGCAGCTCCAGAAGAGCTTTCCCCTCTTTGTGCGTCTCTCGACGATGTCGCCCCCGTCCTCGGGGCATTTCACCCCTGTCGAAAGCGGCTTCGTGCTCTTGCATTCCGGGTAGCGGGAGCAGGCGAGGAATTTGCCGAACCTTCCCGATTTCAGGACCATCGGGGACCCGCACACATCGCATTTCTCTTCGGTCACCTGGGCCGGCGGAGGCGCTTCCTGCCCCTCAAGGGGTCTGGTATTCTTGCAGTTCGGATAACCCGAACACGCCATGAACCTCCCGTGCCTTCCCCACTTTATCACCATCGGCATTCCACACTTCTCACACATGACGTCGGTAGGAATGTCCGCCGGTTTGACCTTGCCGAGCGTCTTCGTGGCATCTGCCAGGTCATGGTTGAAGGGTTTATAGAAGTCCTTCACCACCTTCACCCACTTCATCCTTCCCTCTTCGATCTG
This sequence comes from Nitrospirota bacterium, assembly GCA_023475105.1. Taxonomy (GTDB): domain Bacteria; phylum Nitrospirota; class Thermodesulfovibrionia; order Thermodesulfovibrionales; family UBA9159; genus JAMCWJ01. Next base: position 12,160 of record JAMCWJ010000034.1, on the reverse strand, counting down.
GTCCAGCTCGTCTTCCATCTTCGCCGTGAACCCGATGTCGATGAGTTCGGGGAATTTTTCCACCAGGAGATCGTTCACCACCGTGCCGAGTTCCGTAGGCGAGAACCTTCCCTCGATCTTCTGCACATATTTTCTATCCTGGATGGTCGAAAGGATCGCCGCATAGGTACTCGGCCTTCCGATGCCCTTCTCTTCAAGGGCCTTCACGAGGGTCGCTTCCGTGTAGCGGGGCAGAGGCTGGGTAAAATGCTGTGTCGGCTTGATCTCGAGCAGTTTCAGCGCATCCCCCGCTCTCAGCTGGGGCAGCAACCCGCCCTCCTCTTCCTCGATCTCGTCCTTGCTCTCGGTATAGAGCGCCATGAAGCCGTCGAACTTCACGACGGTTCCCGACGCCCTGATCTCGGACTTCTTTCCCCGGTCCTCGATGATGAACGTCGTCTGTTCGAGCCGCGCAGGGGACATCTGGCTCGCGATAAACCTGTTCCATATCAGCGAATAGAGGCTGTGGAGATCCTTCGAAAGGAACTGCTTCAGCGCTTCGGGCGGTCTCCGCATATCGGTGGGCCTGATCGCCTCGTGCGCTTCCTGGGCCGTCGCCTTGCTTCTATATACCGGCGGTTTTTCCGGAACGTAGTCCCGGCCGAATTTCTTTTCGACGAATTTCTTCGCCTCCTGCTGCGCTTCGGACGCGACCCTCACCGCGTCTGTGCGCATATAGGTGATCAGTCCGACCGCGCCTGCCGGGCCCAACTCTGTCCCTTCATAGAGCTGCTGTGCGAGCATCATCGTTCTTTTCGCGGTGAATCTCAGCTTTCTCGCTGCTTCCTGCTGGAGGGTGCTCGTCGTGAAAGGTGGATAGGGCGATCTCTTCCTCTCCTTCTTCTCGACCTTCGAGATCGAGAGGCTCTCTCTTCCCATCTCTTCGGCAATCCTGCCGGCATCTTCCGAGTTCCGTATCAGAAAACGTTCCGCACCTTCAGCCTCCCTGTTGATGACGAGGGAACCGTGATACCTGAAGAGCCTTGCCGCAAAGGGCGGGGGCGCCGACCCTTCCACCTGAAGGTTGATATTCCAGTACTCCTCTTTCCGGAAGGCCTCGATCTCCCTCTCCCTGTCGACGACGAGCCTGACTGCGACGGATTGGACCCGGCCCGCGCTGAGTCCCCGGCGCACCTTCTTCCAGAGGAGCGGGCTCAGGCCGTAACCGACCAGTCTGTCCAGAATTCTTCTCGCCTGCTGCGCATCGACCTTGTTGGTATCGATCCTTCCGGGGTTCTTCATCGCCTCGCGCACCGCACGCTCCGTAATCTCATTGAACGTCACCCTGTAGATTTTCTCGTTCTTCGCCTTGGTCCGGGCGTCTGAAATCACCGAGGAGATATGCCAGGCGATCGCCTCTCCTTCCCGGTCGGGGTCAGGGGCGAGGTAGACCACCTCCGCCTCTTTCGCCGCCTTCCGGAGTTCCCTGATGACCTTTTCCTTGCCGGGGATGATCACGTAATGGGGTTCGAAATTCTTTTCCGCATCGACGCCCATTTCATTTTTGGGAAGGTCACGGATATGTCCTACCGACGCCTTCACGGAGAAGTCCTTGCCGAGGATCTTGTTGATCGTATTCGCCTTGGCGGGTGATTCAACGATCACGAGGGATTTCACACGCAACCTCCTTCATTTCAATTCCAGATGATTTTCTTGCCCTCTCCGAATATATACGAGTATATCTCGTCTTTGTCAAGGGGAGTATTCTTGATCAGAATATAGACAAGGACCGTTTTGATAGCATCGAGCTTCTCTTCGTCGAGACGCGGATGCTCGTTCTTTGACTGTTCCGAAACCCTCTTTGCCATTTACGTACCGACTCCTCCTTACCTGTTTTTTTTCGGAGGCTCGTCCCTCAACTCACGAGGTAGAACCTCTTTCCGTCAGCCTGCCTCACCACGCCCTTCAGTTCGAGATCGAGCAGGGTGGCGAGGGCCTGCGCAGGGGAAAGGGAAAGCTGTCTGGAGACGGTATCGATATGCATCGGTTCTCCCGTTAATATATCGCAGAGCCTTTTTTCCTCGTCGCTGATTTCGCCTTTCACCTTTCCCTTTTTCACAAAGCCTCTCAGTACCGGCGCTAGTTCTTCTATTATATCATCCGTCCGCCGGACAAGTTTTGCCCCCGTCCTGATCAGGTCGTTCGTCCCTGCGGAGTTCGCGGAGGTGATGTTGCCCGGCACCGCAAAGACCTCCCTGTTCTGCTCAAGGGCAGAGCTTGCCGTGATCAGCGCCCCGCTCCCGGCAGCAGCCTCGACCACGACCACACCCATCGACAGTCCGCTTATCAGCCTGTTTCTCCTCGGAAAGTTTTCCCTGTTCGGCTCGGTTCCGCACGAAAACTCGGTCACCACATAGCCGGAGTCCGCGATCTTCTCCATGAGCCCCCTGTTTTCCGGCGGATAGGCCCTGTCGATGCCCGAGCCGAGTACGGCGATCGTCCTCCCTCCCGATGTGAGGGCGCTCGTGTGTGCGACCGTGTCTATGCCCCTCGCCATCCCGCTCACGACCGTGAAGCCTGCCTCGCTCAATTCAGAGGACAGCCTCTCGGCGACAAGTTTTCCGTAGGAAGAGTATTTCCTCGAACCGACCAGGGCTACGGCGAACCTGTCTTCATCCTGGACGCTCCCCTTTACGTAAAGGAGCACCGGCGCGTCCTCCACCTGCCGGAGCAAGGCGGGATATTCGGGACTCCGGAACGTCAGGACCCGTGCGTTGCACCGCGCGAGGGACCGGAGATTCGCTTCGACGTCGTCCCATCCTGCAAACTCCTTTATCTGGTTCGCCTTCTTCTTCCCGACGCCCTCCATGGCCGCGAGTTCACCCAATGACGCCCTGAAGACGGATGACGGCTCCGCGTAAACGGAGAGGAGCCTTCTGAACGTGACCGGTCCTATATCAGGAACTGCGGCGAGCGCGATCCAATGCCCCGAATCAGGCATCGGGGTCTTTCATCAGGGTTCGGACCCTCAGTCGCAGGGCATTGAGCCTGATAAAACCCTCCGCGTCTTTCTGATCGTATATCTCTTCTTCCTCGAAGGTCGCAAGTTCCGGGTGATAGAGGGACTTTTCGGACTTCCTTCCGACGACAAGACAGTTACCCTTATAAAGTTTGAGCTTCACCTCACCGGTCACGTCTCTCTGGATCGTGTCCGCCATGACCTGGAGCGCCTCCCTCTCCGGGGAGAACCAGTAGCCGTAGTAGACGAGCTCCGCGTATTTCGCTATCAATGAGTCCCTGAGATGATGCGTCTCCCTGTCGAGGGTTATCGATTCTATCGCCCGGTGCGCGGCATGGAGGACGGTGCCGCCCGGGGTTTCGTATACCCCCCTGGACTTCATCCCCACGTAGCGGTTCTCGACGATGTCCGTTCTTCCGATACCATTGCCGCCCGCTACGGAGTTCAGTGTTTCGAGAAGGGCTGCCGGTGTCAGAGAAGCGCCGTTGAACGCCACGGGGTTCCCTTCCCTGTATGATATCTCGACATATACGGGCGCGTCCGGGGCCTTTTCGGGAGAGACCATCATTGTGTACATATCGCCCGGCGGTTCTGCCCATGGGTCTTCGAGTATCCCCCCCTCATAGCTTATATGGAGGAGGTTTCTGTCGGTGCTGTAAGGTTTCTCTCTCGTCGCCGTGACCGGGATTCCATGCGCCTCGGAATACTCTATGAGCGACTGCCGTGACTTGAAGGGCCACTCCCTCCAGGGGGCCACGATCTTGATGCCGGGTTTCAGGGCGTAGTAGGTGAGCTCGAACCTCACCTGGTCGTTGCCCTTGCCGGTCGCCCCGTGGGCAACCGCATCAGCGCCCTCTCTCTCCGCGATCTCTATTTGCTTCTTCGCTATCAGCGGCCTCGCGATCGACGTTCCGAGCAGGTAAGCCCCTTCGTATACCGCATTCATCCTGAGCATCGGGAATATATAGTCGGAGACAAACTCCTCCCTCAGATCTTCGATGTAGACCTTTGAAGCGCCCGTCCTCAGGGCTTTTTCCCTCACTGCGTCAAGGTCTTCACCCTGGCCGAGGTCCGCGCAAAAGGCGATAATTTCCGCACCATACGTCTCCCTGAGCCATTGTATCGCGACCGAGGTGTCGAGACCTCCCGAGTAGGCAAGAACGATTTTCTTTATCATGTGATCCTCAATGCCTCACTTTCCTTGAGCACCATGCCGGGCAGAAGCTGCCGGCTTCTCCAAGAAATACGTGCGAAGTCCGCAGGGGGACATACAGACTGCCGCCTTAAGTGTTACACCATAGCATAAATGAAAAGCAAATTTCAAAAACCTTGACCGAAGGACACCCGGTCTTATATAATTTAGTTGAGACTTGGTCTCAAGTAGCCGATGCACGAACATACAACTGAAAATAGATTAGCGGGAAGCAACTACGAGCGCATAGCCCTTATAGGGAACCCGAACGTCGGCAAGAGCGTCATATTCGGACTTCTCACCGGCAAATACGTAGCGGTTTCGAATTATCCCGGCACGACCGTCGAGGTCTCTTACGGCAATATCGCCCTTGACGGAAAAAAATGTGTCGTCGTCGACACACCCGGCGTGAACAGCCTCATCCCGATGAGCGAAGACGAACGGGTGACGAGGGATATCCTTCTCAAGGAGCGGCCGTCCCTCGTTATTCAAGTCGCGGATTCGAAAAACCTCAAGCGCACCCTCCTGCTCACCCTGCAGATTGCCGAGATGGGACTCCCCATGATCCTCGACCTCAACATGGAGGACGAGGCAAGAGACCGGGGCATCATGATTAACGTACCGGCGCTGAAGGAGATCCTTCATGCGGCAGTGGTGACGACTGTCGCACCGCAGAGAAAGGGCCTGAAGGAGTTGCGTACTTCGTTGTTCAGTCCTTCCGTGCCGCGGGTCAACATCCGGTATAGTCCCGTCATTGAGGAATACATTGGGAAGATCTCTTCTCTGCTACCCGAGGGGAACATCTCGACGAGGTCTCTTGCCTTGATGGTACTGTACGGCGACGAGAGTCTGAAAGAGTGGCTTGCGGCGAATCTCTCCCCGGAAACGATCAAGACGATCGAACTCCTCAGGGACGAATGTCAGGTCGGGATGAAGGGGGACCTGAGTTCGGCCATCAACCAGGCAAGGCTGGACCTCGCCGGGCTGATAGCGGACAGGGTGATAAAACACACTCCGCCGGAAGGCGGACGCTTTTTTCCCTTCCTCGGAAAAGCGAGCATGCATCCCCTCTGGGGGATTCCAATACTCCTTGTCGTCCTCTTCGGACTCTACGAATTCGTCGGCGTCTTCGGAGCGGGGTTCCTTGTGAACTTCTTCGAAAAGACAATCTTCGGAGGGTACATAAACCCGATGGCGACAAAGGTCGTCCGGCTGCTGGTGCCCGTCGAATTCTTCAGGGAGATGCTCGTCGGACAATACGGGCTCGTCACCGTGGCGCTTACGTATGCGATAGCAATAATCCTCCCCATAACCGCCACGTTTTTTATCGCCTTTGCCGTACTGGAGGACAGCGGTTATCTCCCCCGTCTCGCGATTATGAGCAACAGGGTATTCAATCTCATGGGGCTGAACGGAAAGGCGGTCCTGCCGATGGTCCTGGGTCTGGGCTGCGGGACGATGGCGGTCATGACATCGAGGATACTCGAGTCCCGGAGGGACAGGGTCATCATCACGTTTCTCATCGCGCTCGCGATACCGTGCTCGGCCCAGTTGGGGGTGATACTCGGAATGTTGAGTGCGCTTTCGTTCGGCGCGACTATCATATGGGCGGCATGCATACTCGTCGTGCTCTTCACCTCGGGCTATCTCGCATCGAAAGTCGTGAAGGGAGAGAGGACGGACTTTTTCCTCGAAATACCCCCGATACGAAGGCCCGCAATCATGAATATCCTGATAAAGACCGCCGGAAGGGTCGAATGGTACCTGAAAGAGGCTGTGCCGCTCTTCGTGCTCGGGACGTTCATCCTTTTTCTCCTCTACAAACTGAACCTCCTGGGGCTCCTCGAAAAGGCGGCTTCTCCGGTCGTCGTGAACCTTGTGGGACTTCCCGAAAAGACGACGGAATCCTTCATCCTCGGGTTTCTGAGAAGGGATTACGGCGCAGCCGGCCTCTTTACCATGGCACAGAAGGGATTGCTCACCCACGTACAGTCTCTCGTCAGTCTCGTCACGATCACGCTATTCATCCCCTGCCTTGCGAACTTTTTCATGATCATCAAGGAGATGGGGCTGAAGATCGCGCTCGCCATGGTTGCAATCGTATTCCCCCTCGCCTTCCTCGCGGGCGGGCTGCTGAACTGGATCCTGCTGACGCTTCACGTGTCCTTGTGAGCCTCTCTGTTTCCCTGATTCGTCGTGGTCAGGCCGTAGGACCGTCCAATCGTGGGATGACAACAGAAAGGCCCACTTCACAAAAACCGCCTTCATTTCGGCTATATAGCCCCCTGTATGGTTATCGGCTATGGGTCTCTTTGATACATTCCTTGGGGCAAAATTGAGGTCCAATCTTTTCGAAATCAAAATCAGCCGAAGACAAAAAATACCGTGTTCACCCGATTGACCTAAGACAACTTGTGGTGTAATGTCTGCCTATTGTAGGAAGTCATTCCTGTGGAGGGATAATTAACTTCGCTCTTAGACGTACAATAATGAACGGGTCATCTCGATCATTGACCTGTCTTTTCTTTAGAATCGCTGCTTACGGCCAAAAGGAGGCATTGAAGACATTTGTCGTTAACGGGGAGGGAATATGTGGAAGAAGACGATTCTATTGGTGGAAGATGACGATGTCGTAAGGGAGATGATAGGAGGCGCCCTTGAGCGGGGATACAATGTACTTGAGGCATCAAAGTGCTCAGAAGCTCTGGAGAAACTTGGAACCAACTACGATCTCGCTTTAATCGATTATGTGCTGCCCGACGGTAACGGATTTGATGTGTTGAAGAGAATCAGGGAAGTGGACCCCGGACTGCCTGTCATTTTCATAACCGTTTACAGTACTGATAACCTAGCTATCAAGGCTCTTAGAACAGGCGTGACCGATTACATGAAGAAACCGCTAAGTTTTTCATACCTCATGGGGAAGCTGGCTAAGATTCTTGAAGATAAAGATAGCGAAGCACATCAAGAAAGCGCGGAAAGCCGTGAGGTTTTCATAATGGACAGTATTGCCGCCTTTATGGAGAGCAACTATACTGAAGACTTGGACCGCGCTCAACTTGCCAAAAAAAGCGCATATGGAGAAATACGCGTTCAGCAGGACATTCAACAAACATTTCGGCAAGAGTGTAAAATCGTATTTGAATAGTATCAGAGTGAGGGAAGCAGCGCAACTCCTCAGCAAGAACAATGATCTGAGCATTGCCGATATAGCCGTTTCCGTAGGCTACAACTGTATTCAACATTTTGAGAAGGTATTCAAGCAGGCATATGGCGCCTCCCCAAATGCATACAGGAGAAATCGAATAAAATAGACTATCCCGTCCCCGTGTCTTTTCCTTAGCTGCTGTTTCTATAAGCTTTCGCTTACCCTTATAGACAAGAATCACAAGAATTTGGCCAAGAGATATCAAAAAGCACAAAGTGCGCACAAAAACGCACGGAAATTGTAGACATTCCAGGAAATCTTCTGAAAGACTATCTGACGTTATCTTCACATAGAAGGAGGTGGGCGAGATGGGTTGATCTAAGAGAAATTAGTCGAGAGGTCTAACGCTGACTCTTTTGAAAATGGCAGTCTTCAGAGGAAGTCTGACTTGAATTAAATCAACTAAGGAGGTATGAGATGCGGCTATTTCGTTGCAGAATATTCATGACCGTTGTTCTGATATTTATTCTGGCGCTTGCAGTAACTTCTGTCCTCGTGGTAGAGGATGCGCAGGCATATATACGAGGGATCAGTAGGGCAAATTGTTTTGGACGGAATGAGAGTATAACGTGGGACGCACCTTGGATAAACAGCTGGTACTGGACAAACTCCTACCATTGTCCAAACTTTGGATATTATTATAATCACTATGTCACAACATATTGGCGGTACGGTGCATACGCTACCGCAGGAGATTGGGACTGGACTTACAATTGGCGGGTTGTGGGGGATCACTGGTATTGGACTGCAGCAACCGGCACGCGATATATTGGTCGGACAGACACTACGTGGTGCAGTGCTTTTAGTTGGTAAATTTAGTTAAGCTTAAAAATAAGGAGGAACGATGAAACGGATTCAAACAAAGTCGACATTTGTGCTTCCTATAATGGTTGTCATTGCTATGTTTTTTGGCGTAAGCGGTGCGCAGATGACTTCGCACGGAGAGAGCGTAAATAGTTCTGAAGAGACTTTGCCGTCTGGGTTGGGTTTAGAAGGGGTTAAAATACTCCCAATAGATGAACAACCAATTCCTCAAGAAGCAAAAGAATTGGCAAAGAAGATGAACTATGAAATGTTGACTAAAGGTTATGTTGATGCCTCTGATGAGGAAGTGAGGCATATCGAAAAATATAAGGATCCGAAACACAGAGACGAGGTCGAGCCAATGGAAACAATTGCAAGCAAGATAAAGTTCAGGCCTGCAGTTTTGCAGTCGCCCCGTTTTATAAAAGCCAAACTCGAAGGTGCAGTGTCTCATGGTGTTCTTGATGGTGAGCAATGGAACATGCTTACCAGAATATTCACTATGTCGGACGGATCAATCGTTGAACTCGAGGAATGGGACTATGCTTCATCAGGCGGAGGAGCACTTGTGACCAAAGAAATGATTAATCAGTCCGTCAATGGAAATCCGGCAGTGCTTATCGTCCGAAAAAGTCCAGCTGGCAAGAAGCTAACTGAACTTGCTTGGTATACTGAGAGAAAAGGATATGTCCTGCGCGCTTCTGTTGATGCTGGAAAAAAAGAAGCTCTCGAAGATTTGCTGGATATTGCAAGATCTATCTCGGACTAGTTTTGTGTTTGTATCATTCTTTCCATGAGGTATTCACAGGCATTTCAGGTAGGCTTAAAGCCACCTGAAGTGCCTATTTGGACGCAGACAAACAACAATATTTGCAGGAACAACAGCGTACCTTATGATTTCTCGGAATCATTGTCTTTTATGAAGAGGATATGAACTAATGAAATGGCTTGGAATTACATCGATTTTCTTGGCTATTCTGGCCGTACCTCTCGGCTTTATTTCGGGACTTGGCGTGTCAATGGCATTATTTGCGCTACTGCTTTCAGGTATTTCATCGCTTTCCGGTCGGTTTAAATATGTGAGCATCGTAATAATCGTTACCACTTTGAATCTATTTTTTGTTTCGGTTGAATCCGCTTCATGGTCGCAGAAGAGGTATGCTGCCCCTTACCCTCACGAAAAACCCCCGATAGAGTGGCCGGAGGTTGCGGGCGCAAGGGCGAGCAGGCAGGAGGCCCTTAATGAGTTCATCAAATTTGTCAGCATACCGTATGGGATCACGTTACTTTGTGTGTTGATAGGCATTCGCAACCGTTACAAGAAAAAGATCGGCAAAAATACACTAAGGTAATACCCAAATCCAGTGAATGGGATACGCAGTGCAAGCCTCACAAGTGGAACATTGATCTGGGGATACGCACTTTACAGAGTTTGGTAGAACTCTTCTGAAGACTCGAACCGGGCCGGTTCGAGTCTTCAGACACAAACCCTTTGAGCTTGAAATCCGTGTCATGGCTGGCGTTTGTGATGTCGCGCTGCTTGTATTTATGGTTGTGCTTGTTGTCTGTGCTGCCCTCGGCGGGCCCACCCTGCTTTCCGATACCTGACGTGCCAGCCTGAAGAGCCTCTGCACGTGGCGCCGAGACATCCCGGCCGTCTCGGCCCACCGGATGAAGTCCCGGCCCTCGAAGAACCCGGCGCTCTCTTCCCGTTCTTCGCCCACCCAAAGATCCTCGATCGCCTGAAGGATGATTGCCTCAGCAAGCATTTTGAGAGGGGATGACCATTTCCCCGCGCAGGTTTCCCCGTGCGCATCCCGGATCATATCTCATGATACAACCCGGCGTCGGTCAACTGAATCGCCCGCAGAGGGTATTTTCAGGGTACGAGGTATCCCCGGTCGCAGCGACGCCCCTCACTCGTAAAGAAGGGAAGCCGTCCTGACCGTCAAGTCCCCCAGCATATTGGTGAAGCTGCCGAGTTCGTTGTCGTACCAGCCATAGACCACCGCCTGAGTAATCGCGATCTTCAGTTCCGAAGGCAGCCCCGGAGATGTCACGTTGCAGACCTTGCTTACGTCAAGGCTCACGAAGGCGGTCCGCGTGTGCGTCTCGTTTCCCTCGATAATGGCCGCGGGCCCGTAATACCCTATGATGTCCGAAGAGACGTTCTGCTCTTCCGTGAATTTCAGATAACCGCGTTTTTCCAGTTGCGCGGCGTCCCGGTATATGCCGTTCAGGAGTTCCCGGCTGATGACGGGGCCGCCCGGTTCGTCATGAAAGGCGACCACGAGAATGATGAGCGACCCCGTACTGAGAGGGACCCTGACCGATTCCGCCATGAGCCCTACGGAATTCATTTCCGGGATGACGAGACCGAGGGTCGTCGCAGCGCCGGTACTCGTCAGAATGATATTGTTCATAATGCTCCTGTTCTTCCTCAAATCCGAGGCTCCTGTCTTAGGCAGCTTGTCGAGGACCTCCTGCGACCCGGTCGTCGCATGGGCCGTCGCCATGAAAATGCTCAGCATATGTTTCGGGCCGAAATAATCGAGGAGAGGCTTGATCATGTGCGCCAGACACGTAGTGGTGCACGACGCCGCGGAAACAATGTGGTGCTGCGTCTGGCGATAAGTATCGTCGTTGATCCCCATGACGATCGTTGCTGCGTCATCGGGGATGGTCCGCCCCTTCTCTTTGATCTTGAAGGGGGCGCTCACGATGACCTTCTCAGCGCCGGCCTCGATATGCCCGCGAACAGAGCCGTCTTTCGCATCGGGAGGGATCGTGGGATCGACGAACTTTCCGGTAGCCTCGACAACGGTCTTTACCCCGTGGTCCTTCCACCGGATATCTTTCGGATTGCGGCTCTCCCTCAATATGGTCACGGGGACGCCGTCTATGCGCATCGTGCCCCTCTCTTCGTCGAGATCTTCGATAAGCCTTCTTGCCTTGTACCCGTACAGGTATCTGTGGAGCGCCCCGTAGGTGGAATCCTTTTCTATGTAACGGGCGATGTCCTCAAGGCTCTTTCCCGCCTTTCGCCCCACATTCACCACGATTTCGGAGAAATATTTCCTCCCTATATGATGCCAGAGGGACAATTTCCCGATCCTGCCCAGACCGTTGACGCCGAGTACGGGCTTCTTTTCCGAGATGATTCGTATCTCCTTTTCAGCCATCGCTTGCTCCTTTCTTCACGGGGATCTCGTCCGCCTATTCAGTCAGAACCCTGATCTCATCCGCGCTATGCCTTCCCATATAGATTGAGCCGTTTCTTCCGTCGATGCTCAGGAAATCTCCCACCGTCGCGGTCCGGCCGCCCAGTCTGAATTTCTTTTCCTTTTCCAGAACGACCAGGTTTCTGCATCCTACCACACAGGTCTTTCCCAGTTTCTTGGCTATGATCGCCGCGTGGGAGGTCGCCCCGCCGCGCGCCGTCAGCAATCCCTGGGCGACTGCGACAAACCTGATATCGTCGGGGACGGTATCGGAACGGATGAGAATAAGCGGCACTGACGGGTCTTTCTCCCTGAGTTCCCTCATGTCCCCAAGATCAAAAACGACCTGCCCGCTCAAGGCCCCTCCGCTGACCCCGATACCGCTCGACAAATAGCTCGAGGACAGTTCCGGCGAAGGAATAAAAGCGGGGAGGGCTTCTTTCCTCGTCACTGCCATATCCCTCGCCTGCAGGATAGAGAGGCATTCCTTCTCTTCACCTTCGAAGGTAAATTCTATCTCCTGCGCCCCCCATCGTTCCTTGTAGATCAGGTCCTTCACGATTCTGAGGAGTGAACGGTAGATCTGCGGAAACCGGTCCTCCAGGGAGATATCGGACGTCCTTTCTTCGATGCCCCTTTGCTCATTCGAGATGCAGAGCGTCTTTACCAGCCCCGATACGACGTCCTCCCCCTGTGCGCCGACCGAAAAATCGCCCCAAAGCATCGCCCTGTCCGAA
>JAMCWJ010000037.1 GCA_023475105.1 Nitrospirota bacterium | reverse complement strand
GCCGCGGCACGGGCATTGTAGTCGCAACCGGCATGGATACGGAACTCGGCGGGATCGCGCAGATGCTCCAGGGGGAGGAAGAGGTGAAGACGCCCCTTCAGAAAAGGCTGCTGGTCTTCGGAAAGAGAATCTCCCTCGCCGTCCTCATCATCTGTGCCGTCGTTTTTGGGGCAGGAATCGCCAGGGGCGAGCCCGTGCTTCTGATGCTCCTCACCGCGATCTCTCTTGCCGTGGCTGCTATACCCGAGGCGCTCCCCGCAGTGGTGTCCATTGCTTTGGCGCTTGGCGCGCGGAAGATGGTCAGACAGAACGCGCTCATCAAAAAGCTGCCCGCTGTCGAAACTCTCGGTTCGGTCACCTATATCTGCTCCGACAAGACAGGGACCCTGACGATGAACCGGATGACTGCGGAAGAGATCTATGCAGCCGGGAAAACGAGGATGACCAAAGACGCATGGTGCAAAGAGCTGGGGCCCGGGGATCCCTCTGATACCCGGGCTTCCGGACCATGCGCCCTGCTTCTGAGAGCCCTTGCGTTGAACAATGATTCTCAGGAGGATGCTTCAGGAAATGTCCTGGGCGACCCGACGGACATTGCCCTGTATACTCTTGCGAAGGAAAACGGCTTTCAGAAGAGAGAACTCGAGGAGGAGTTTCCGCGTGTGGCGGAGATACCTTTCGATTCCGAGAGGAAATGCATGACGACGTTCCATGCGTGGGCGGGAGGGAAAGGAGACGAGACGCCGGTCGGCCTGCGAAGCCCCGGGACGGTCCCGTTCATCTCGTTTACGAAAGGCGCAATCGATGTCCTTATTGAGAAAGCCGGCGCCGTGCTGACACCCGAAGGGTTCCGCCCGATCGACAGGGAGGAAATCATCAGGGTGAACGACAGGATGGCTGCCGATGGACTGAGGGTGCTCGGAGTTGCGATGAAGGAATGGGATGCCCTCCCTGAAGACATGTCTCAGGAAAATGTCGAGTCGGACCTTGCGGTCCTCTGTCTTGTCGGTATTATGGACCCTCCTCGGGAAGAAGCGGCTGAAGCGGTCTCGTTGTGCAAGACTGCCGGGATCAGGCCCGTGATGATCACGGGTGACCATCCTCTCACTGCGGAAGTCATTGCAAGAAGACTCGGCATTCTCGAACGCGGCGCAGTGGGGATCATGACGGGGAGTGAACTCCAGACCTTGTCCGAGGGGGAGTTCGAGAAGCGGGTCGAGGATATCAGGGTCTATGCGAGAGTGGCGCCTGAGCAGAAGCTGAAGATAGTGAAGGCGCTCCAGAAGCGGGGACAATTCGTTGCTATGACCGGGGACGGGGTGAATGATGCGCCGGCGCTCAAGAGGGCGGACATAGGCATCGCCATGGGCGTCACAGGGACCGACGTCGCAAAGGAGGCGGCACATATGGTTCTCCTCGACGACAACTTCGCGACGATCGTGAAGGCGGTGAAGGAGGGGAGGAAGATCTATGATAACATCAGGAAATTCGTGAAATATCTGCTCACGACCAATTCGGGCGAAATATGGACCCTCTTCCTTGCGCCTTTTCTGGGCTTGCCGATGCCCCTTCTTCCGATCCATATCCTCTGGATAAACCTCATGACCGACGGGCTTCCCGCCCTCGCCCTTTCGATGGAGCCGGCGGAAGGGGACGTAATGCAAAGAAAGCCGAGGCATCCGCGGGAGAGCATATTCGGCCATGGCCTCTGGGTCGGCGCCGTATGGGTCGGCCTGCTGATGGCAGGCATCGTCCTTTTCATCCAGGCGTGGTTGATGAGGGGCGACAATGGGCACTGGCAGACCATGGTGTTTACCGTGCTCTGTCTGAGCCAGCTAGGAAACGTCCTGGCGATCCGTTCAGAAAGAGATTCGCTCTTCACGATCGGACTTTTTTCGAACAGACCTCTGCTCGGTGCGGTCGTGGTGAGCTTTCTTTTCCAGATGGCCGTCATCTATATACCTGTCCTGAATCGCGTCTTCAGGACGCAGCCTCTTTCCCCCGGGGAAATGGCCCTGGCCCTTCTCTTCTCGTCTCTTGTATTCTTTGCGGTCGAGATCGAAAAGGCGTGGCGCAGGTCGAGGAAGGCCTGATGGACCCCCTGTCGCTGGTCGAAAAGTACTACGAGCGGGACTCCAAAGCGCATTACTTTCTCGTCCGCCACAGCAGGCTTGTTGCGAAAAAGGCTGCCGAGATTGCGCATAGGGTCGCGCACCTCGACCCCGACCTTGAGTTCATAGAAGAAGGGGCCATGCTGCACGACATAGGGATGCTTTTCACGAACGCCCCGAAGGTCGGATGCTACGGGCAGAGGCATTACCTGTGCCACGGGTGCCTGGGGAGGGAACTTCTTGAGAGGGAAGGGATGCCGGAACTCGCACTTGTTTGCGAGAGACACGTCGGCATGGGGTTTACGGCGGAAGAAATAGAAAGAGATGCGCTTCCCCTTCCGGCGAGGGACATGGCGCCGCTGTCGCTTGAGGAGAAGATCATATGCTTCGCAGACAAGTTTTTTTCGAAAAGCGAAGACGATCTCCTTCGTGAAAAGCCTTTGGAAGAGGTGAGAGAGACTGTGAAGGGGTACGGGGCGGAAAAGCTCGTGATCTTCGACGAGTGGATGGAGTTGTTCCTGGGAGGATAGGGCCGCAGGGCTACACGACTGTTTCCATGAAAATGAAGGCGATATTCTCCGCAACGAAGAAGAAAGCCGTGAGCACCCAGAGGACGCGCACGATGGTTTTGGGCTTCGCCTTCGAGAGGCGGAGTGCCCCGAAGACAAGGAGGAACCACGCAAGGGACGCCCATTTCATGTGAAAAGGCGAGACCCAGAGGATCAGCAGGGAAATGAAAATGCCGAGCCCGAGATACGGCGCCCAGAGATGCCACTTGCCGGATTCCGCGGCTGCTAGCCGTCTGGCCCTCAGCGCCCCGAGCATATGGACCTGCCACCAGGAACCGAGGAAGAGAAACAGGACACCGTACCGGTCAAGCCGTGCGAGGGTGAGGTCCTGGAGCGGAAAGGCCTTCGTTTCGACGGCCCATATTGTAAATATGAAAATGGCAGGGACGAGCGCCGTGAAGAGAAACCCGAAGAAATCGAGGACATAGGAACCGAGCGGGGTCTCTTCCCTCCCTTTTTTTTCCTCCTTCGCGCAGAGAAAAAACTCGAGTCCGAGAAGGACCGGAACGACCAAATAGAGAAGCTCCTGATACCTGTACGGCGTCATACTACCTCCCCTGAACGCGCCCCTTCACTTTTTGTTTTCGTTATGTACGGTGAAGTGTATTTGTTTTACGTGCGAGACAGCCTGCACCGAATTTCGTTGCGCTATGCATTGAATTCCGTTTTGAGGGAACGGTTCATCAGCTCCCGGACTGCGGTTGCGGGGTCTTTCCCCCCGTAAAGCACTTCATACACCTGCTCCACGAAAGGCATCTGGACTCCGTATTTCCGCGAAAGCTCGTATGCCGATTCCGCCGTCGCCACCCCTTCGACAACGCTCTTTGACTGCGAAAGGATGTCATTGAGCTTTATTCCCTCCGCGAGTTTCGTGCCGAGGGTGTAATTCCGCGACAGAAGGGCGGTGCAGGTGAGTATCAGGTCTCCGAGACCGCTCAGTCCGGAAAATGTGTGCTTCTTGGCGCCCATCGCAACGCCGAGGCGCTCCACCTCTGCGAGCCCTCTCGTCAGAAGGGCGGCCCGTGCATTGTGCCCGAGGCGCAGCCCGTCCGAGATGCCCGATGCTATGGCGATCACGTTCTTGAGCGCACCTCCCAGCTCAACGCCGAGGATATCATCGTGGGTGTAGACCCTGAAGTAGTGGGTGTTGAAAATTTCCTGGAGGAGCAACGCAATGGGAGCGTCTTCGCACGAAAGGGTGACTGCGGTCGGGAGCTTCATCGAGACCTCGCGGGCAAAACTCGGACCCGAGAGGGCGGCGACTTTATGGTGGGTCAGTTCCTTCAGCAGGGAGGAGACGGTGAGCAGCGTCTTCCTCTCGATGCCTTTTGAGGCGTTGATGATGACGGCGTCATGCCGCACATGCGTGAGGGCCTCCTGCATGACTTGTCGTGTATACTGCGTGGGAACGACGTTGAGCACGTACCTGGCGTTCGCGAGGGCCTCTTCCAGGGAGTTCGTAACGGTAACGGTGTCGGGAACAGGAAAGTCCGGCAAGTAAAGGCTGTTGATCCTGGTAGTCGCTATCTCGTCACAGAGGTCTTTCTCATAGGCCCAGAGGGAGACGTCATACCCCTTCTCCGAGAGGAGACGCGTAAGGGTCGTCCCCCAGCTTCCAGCCCCTATCACTGCGATGTAGCTCATTCAAGTCTCGAATGAATATACCAGATTCCGCTCGGGGATGCAACGAGGCGGGGAGTCCAAAATCCACGGTCAAGAAAAACTGATTCTGCGTGAGGACGGCATTCGCTCGTTTCCGCAGGGTTGCCCTCTATGCGGCCCGGGGAAGCCGCACGCTCAGCGCTGTCCTAGTTCAGGGATGATACGCCTGTATTCGTCGTACGGAATGTCGGAACGCCATTTCCCTGCAGCAACGCCGGCGCCGATTATGAGGTAAAAGACGACGATCAGGAGAAGCGGATAGAGGTAAGGCTTCAACGCACGCCTTTTTCCCCGTGCCGTGAAGGTCATCTTCAGGGCCTCTTCCGAAGGGCATGAACTGACGCAGGTGATGCATCCGAAACATTCAGGGGACTTCACCGTCCCGCTCTTTTCGACGTCCAGCAGGGAAGGACACCCACTTGTGCAGGCACTTCTCCTCGTTGCGCGTTTATTCTGAGCGGGCTCAGGCAGCTCAGGAGCCCCAGGAGGGCGCCGTAGGGACAAAGGTATCTGCACCAGAAGTTTTTGTACAGGAGGGACAATACCGCGAGCGTGACGAGCACCCCCATAGTCACTGCCGACATCTGTGCAAAGACATTCATCGTTCTGACGTCGGCGGTGACGTAATAATCGGTCGTGAAGAAAAGCACGATCATATTCGGCGTCATCAGCACGCCGATGAACAGAAGGAACAGGGACATCAGTATGTATTTCAACGAGCGAAGAGGGATGTCGGTGTGGCGTTGCATCCTGAGATTCGTTCCCAACACCCTGGCTCCCGCCATCCACAAATACTGTGAAAGGGTTCCGACGGGACAGATCCAGCCGCAGAAGCCCTTCTTCATCAGCACCGAGATGGCGAGGACCGCAACGAAGATGACGAGCGCTGCGGGGTGGATCGGTTCGACCGTGCCGGTGAACAGAAAGTACTTGAGGGACATCAAACCCGATATCGGGAGGAAGGCGTCGACGGAAGAAGGCCTCTCGACAAAGGGATGTCCCGGACTGCTGAAGTGGAGCACGAAGCGGGAAAACTGATACCCGACGTAGAGGGTAAAGAGCAGGAATCCGAGCTGGACGAGGTGCCTCAGCCTTCTGACGTACGGCTTGCCTTCGCGCATAGACACTATTATTGCCGATCGCGCCGGCGGCGGGTATGACGCGCATCATAGTCTCTCTCAACAGGATGAGCTTCCCGGGTATAATAGGTGATGAAAAAGGATGTGATCATTATCGGTGCGGGCGCCGCCGGCCTGATGTGCGCGATCCATGCAGGCAGACGCGGCCGCTCCGTGGTGGTCCTCGATCACATGGAAAAGGCGGGGAAAAAGATACGGATTTCCGGGGGCGGCCACTGCAATTTTACAAACCTTCGCATGGATCATGAACACTACCTTTCCTGTAACCCGCATTTCTGTAAATCGGCCCTCGCGCGGTTCACGCCTGATGATTTCGTTGCCATGCTCGAAAGGCGCGGGCTCGGGTGTTATGAAAAGGGAGAGGGACAGTTGTTCTGCAGGCAGGGCGCCCGGGCGGTCATGGCGGTGCTCGAGAAGGAATGCCGGGAGGCAGGCGCGGAGATCGCGCTGAATCAGAGGATATCCTCGGTCAGGAAAGACGATATTTTTATCGTGGCGACCGGGTATGGCGAGATTGAAGCGCCTTCGGTCGTAGTCGCTACGGGCGGCCTCTCCTATCCGGAACTCGGAGCGACAGGTATGGGCTATCGCGTCGCACGGTACTTCGGCCTGAGGATTACCCCTCTGAAACCGGCCCTTGTTCCCTTCGTTTTCCGCGGGAAAGAGGCGGGGCTGTTCAGGAGGCTGAGCGGCGTTTCGATCGAGGGCGTGGTGACCTGCGGGAACAGGGATTTCAGGGGGGGCATTCTTTTCACGCACCGGGGCTTGAGCGGTCCCGCGGCCCTGCAGGCGTCCTGCTGCTGGGAGAAAGGCGACAGCATCACCCTCAATGTAGTGCCCGACATGGACGCGTATGAGATATGCATGTCCGGACGGAAGAGCAAAGCGGAACTGCGGAACTTCCTCGCAGGACTCGTGCCCAGGCGGTTTGCTGCTGCATGGTGTGAAGAATATGTCCCTTCGAGACCGCTGAATCAATTCACCGGGAAGGAACTGGAAGCAGTGGCTTGCGGCCTCCGGACCTGGAGGATCACGCCTGCGGGAACCGAAGGGTATGGTAAGGCCGAAGTGACGCGGGGCGGGATCGACACGGATGAGCTGTCATCGAAGACCATGGAAGCGAAAAAGGTTCCCGGCCTTTTCTTTGCAGGGGAGGTAATCGATGTAACAGGACTCCTCGGCGGCTACAACCTCCACTGGGCGTGGGCCTCGGGATATGCGGTGGGCCGGCATGTCTAAGGGCAAGGCGATCATACTCGCGTCTTCGTCTCCGAGAAGAAGGGAGATACTTGAAAAGGCCGGCCTGAGCTTCAGCGTCGATCCCTGCGATTGCGCAGAAAAGCTCCGCGAAGGGCTGCCTCCTCGCAAGCTTGCGAAGTCCCTCTCTCTCGGAAAAGCGGCCTCTGTCGCAGACAGGCATAAGAAGGCCCTCATCATTGCGGCCGACACCCTCATAGTCTTCAGGGGCGGGATACTCGGCAAACCGCACACAAGGGAACAGGCGAGAAAAATGCTGAGGATGCTGAACGGCAGGACGCATCTCGTAATTACCGGTTTTACTATCCTCGATACGGAAACGAAGAAGAGGGTCTCCAGGTCGGTCGAGACAAAGGTGTTCTTCAGGAAAATGACCCCGTCGGAGCTCGATGCGTACGTTGATTCCGGGGAACCCCTTGACAAGGCGGGGGCTTACGGCATTCAGGGCCTCGGTTCGGTCCTTGTCAAAAGAATCGAGGGTGATTACCTCAATGTGGTCGGTCTGCCCCTGAGCGTCCTGGCAGCGGAACTGAAGAAGTTCGGCATCCCGATCCTGCGGCACGCGGGGAGAAAACGTTAGGGGGCGCGCAGTTCTTCGATAATCTCCTGCATTGCGTCCTTTGTTTCTGCGCGAAACGCCTCGTCTCTGAGTGCGCGTACGTCTGGGATTCCCTTTGCATACCAGCCGAAGAACTTGCGAAAGAGCACAGTCCCTCTTTTCTCGCCGTAAAAATCGCAGCAGGCAGAGAGATGGCCGAGCATGGTATCCAGGATCTCGTCTCTCCCCGGTCTTTCGGGCAGATTCCCGGTCCTCAGGAACTTGCCGGTCTCTCTGAAGATCCAGGGGTTGCCGAGAGCCCCCCGGGCTATCGTCACCCCGTCGCAGCCCGTTTCGTCGAACATTCTCTTGATGAGGAGCGGCGAGAGGGCATCTCCGCTCGCGATGACCGGGATCTTCAAGAGGCTCTTCACCTTCCCGATTATGCGGTAATCGACTCGTCCGCGATACTGCTGCATTTTTGTCCGTCCGTGGAGAAAAAGGGCGCTTATCCCGGCGTCTTCCGCCAGGAGGGCGACTTCTCTTGCGTTCACGCTCGCTTCGTCCCAGCCGGCACGGATCTTGAGGGTGACAGGCGTCCGGGAATGCCGCACAAGCACTTTGAGGAGCGCGGCAAGGGTGCGCGGTTTTCTGATCAGACTCGCGCCTTCCCCTTTTTTTATCACTTTACTCACGGGGCAGGCGGCGTTGAAGTCCAGAAGATCGAAGGAGAATCCTGCAATTTTCTCGACGGCCTGGCGCAGGACCTCGGGATCGTTCCCGAGCAGCTGGACCCCCAGGGGCCGGTCGCCGGGACTTGTGGCCAGCATCTTTTCCGTGTTCCCGCCGGTGTGGAGGAGGGCGCGTGCGCTGATCATTTCCGCAAAGGCGAACTCACAGCCGAAGGCACGGTTCAGCATGCGAAAGGGCAAGTCCGTGATTCCGGCCATCGGCGCAAGCACCCAGCGGGAGGACAAGGCAAGCGTACCGATCTTCAGCATATGTTATTATACCTTTCCGGAGGTGCCGGGCGTAGTCGGGGACGACGCTTTTTCCCGGGAAAAGGGACCTTCCCTGCAAAAAAAACAGAGAGACATGGTATCCTAAAAAAGGAGTTCGAGGCCGCCGGAGCATCTTCTCCGGGGCGGCGGAAACGATCTGTGAGGTGAAACGGATGCAGACCATACTAAGAATGATTCAAAATCTGGCGTTGAAACACGACAAGATACCGCCGGAACTTATCCGCGAAAAGAAGATAAAGCTCGGCCTGAGAAACGAAGACGGCACAGGGGTTTTCGTCGGGATCACGAGCAAGGGACAGGTGATGGGCTACAAGAGAGAAATTCAGGGGGACGGCACCGAAAAGAAAATAGACCTCGACGGTGAACTCTACTATTGCGGCTACAATATCAAAGACCTCGTCCGGCACCAGCAGGAAGAAAAGAGGTTCGGGTACGAAGAGACGGCGTTCCTCCTTTTGACCGGGGAACTCCCGGGCCGGGAGCATCTTGACATTTTCAGCCGGGAACTCGCCGAACGAAGACATCTCCCGCTAGGGGCCAAAGAGATCATCCTCAACAGGCCGCCCCATGACGACCAGATGGGTTCCCTTCATACAACCGTGTCGGCAATGCACCTCTTTGACGACAACCCGAACTCCACAGACATCAAGGATCTTTCGAGGCAATGCATTGACCTTATCGCCAAGTTTCCGACGATTGTCGCCTGCAACTATCTGGCGTCATCGGGTCGGGGGAAAGGCCTGCCGGACCTCCCCCATCCGCGAGACGATTACGGACATGCCGAGAACTTCCTCTACATGCTGCACGGCAGGAAACCGGACAGGCTTACCGCGAACCTGTTCGATATGATGCTTGTGCTCCATGCCGAGCACGGCGGCGGGAACAATTCGACCTTCACGGTCAGAACCGTCTCCTCCTCGGGGGCGAACAGCTACATGGCGATATGTTCGGGCGTCGCGTCGTTGTCGGGACATCTGCACGGAGGTGCGAATGAAGCGGTCGAAGGCATGATGGAAAACATCAAAGCGAACGTGAAGGACTGGGATGACGACGAGGAACTCGCACGCTACCTCAAAAGGATACTCGACAGAAAGGCGAATGACAAGTCGGGGAAAATATACGGGATAGGGCATGCCGTCTATACCAGATCGGACCCGAGGGCGCTGATACTCGAACAGAAGGCGGAAGCCGTCGCCCGGAAGAAGGGGATGGAAAAGGAATTTGAACTCTACCGAAGGATCGCTGCTCTGGCGCCGGCGATAGTCCTCGAGAAGAAAGGGAAGGTGGCGTCGGCGAACGTCGACTTTTATTCGGGATTCGTCTATCGCTCGATGGGAATACCGAAAGAGCTCTTCACGCCGATTTTTGCAATGGCAAGGGTGGCGGGGTGGTCGGCCCACAGGATTGAGGAAATCGTACAGGGGAAGCTGATCCGCCCGTCTTATTACTCGTCCTTGCCGTGGCTGAGAAGAGATTACGTGCCCCTCGCCCTAAGGAAAAGTCCTTAACGGCCTTCCTGTTCCTCCTGCAGGGCACGCGACCGGAAGATGGTCGAGAGCTTCAGGATTGCGGGATCGTGCGGCGCCCGGAGAGAGGAGGCCGTTATGCCCTATGTGAACATCAAGATAACGCGTGAAGGCGCTACGGCGGAGCAAAAGGCTGAACTTGTGAAAGGTGTAACGTATCTGCTGAGAGACATTCTCGGGAAGGACCCGCAGACGACGGTGGTCATTATCGACGAAGTCGAGACCGACAACTGGGGCATTGGGGGAGAGACAGTGACCGTAAGGCGTGCGCGCGGACAATGACTTTGGCGGCTGGCGCCTCTATTCGACCACGCAGATGGCCGTGCCGGCTCCGTGGTTGAGGATTTTCGTCGTCACGCTGCCCATCAGGAGACGCCTGGCGCCCGTGTGTCCGCAGCGCCCGAGTATAAGCATCCGGTAGTTGCCGTTCCTGGTCTCTTCGAGGATGCTGTCGGCGGTATCGGTGGAATCGGAGATCATCTTTGTTTCTATCCGGTCGGTTTCTATTCCGCCCTGCCTCAGCGTCTCTACAGCGGCCTGCAGAAGGGGTCCGGCCTTCTGTCGCTGGGTTTCCATCCATCGCTGCGCGACCTTTTTCCTCTCTTCCCTCTCCTGAGTGGTAAGGATATGTCCGTCATCCCAGAGGGAAGTCGCGAGATACGGCAGTACGTAAAGCACGGTTATCCGCGCGTCGCTCGACCAGGAGAACTGACCGGCCGCATAAGCGACCGCCTTTAAGGCGCACTCTGAACCATCCACTGCTATCAGGATTCTTCTCATTCTCTTCTTCTCCTCTGAAGATGTGTGTGGCGCGCAGGTTGCGCGCTCCTCTAATCCATTGTACTAAATAATTGGCGTGACTCAAGCGCGGAGGGAGCCGGATGATCCGTCGCTTCACAATTTCTTCATCAATAGTTCAAAACTTCTTCAAAATATTCTGCTATTTTTATGGCAGAAGCAATCATTCAATAACGATCATTGCTGAGATTCTCAGTTCCCGGACTGCCGGAGAGGCAAAGAGCCCGGGAGAAGAGGTCGAAGGAGGTGCCCGTGAGCTGTCCGTATTTCAAGGAAGGATACTTTGGCATCTGTGTCGCGCCGGAGGCCGTTCATGTTGCGAGTATTGCAGAGATGGAGACGTTCTGTTTCAGGGTCACCTATGAAAAGTGTCCCAATTTCGCGGATGGCGATGGACCGGGTGAGGCGAGGGGAGTTGCGCCCGGTGGTTCGCGGCAAGACCTTTCAAGGATAGCCGGATGGGTCGCGATGGCCGGATAACCGGTCGGAATGGGGGAAAAGTTGCAGCCGGCCCAAAATCCTATTAAGATGAAATCAGGACCGGGCAGGGAACCCTTTTTCCAGACACGGTCCGGGATTCGAGTCACGGAGGGCATCTCAGGAGCGAAGAAGGAGGGACTGACATGAAGAAATCTCTCGGCGCCAAGACGATCCTTTATCCTACGCCGGTGCTGGTCATAGGAACGTACGATGAATCGGGAAAGCCGAATGCGATGACCGCCTCGTGGGCGGGGATATGCTGTTCAAGCCCTCCCTGTGTCGCGGTATCGATCAGGAAGGCGACGTCCACTTACGGCAATCTTACGGCGCGAAAGGCGTTCACCGTCAATATCCCTTCGGAACACTACCTCAAAGACGCGGACTATTTCGGAACAGTTTCGGGAAGACAGACGGACAAGTTTGTCGCCACCTCCCTTACCCCGGTGAGGAGCGAACTGGTGGACGCGCCGTACATAGCGGAATTCCCCTTCGTGCTTGAATGCCAGGTGCTTCACGCCTTCGAAATCGGCTTGCACACGCAGTTTGTAGGTGAGGTGATGGACGCGAAGGCGGAGGAAAGGGTCCTTGACGAAAAAGGAAACCCGGACATAGAAAAGGTGAAACCGGCCCTGTTTGTACCGGAGAGCCGCTGCTACTACGGGGTGGGACGCTATCTCGGGATGGCCTTCTCGATCGGCAAGAGATGACGCGGATGCGGTCTGCCCTCCCCTTTCTTCAGGCTCCCTGAGGGTCTGGCGCTGTCCCGGCCCGGGAGATATACTCTATCCTTCCTGTCGATATAAAGTCTTTTTTTACGAGCAGGTAGTTTCCGTTCCCGATTTCCGCCTCCTCCATGCATGCTGCGGAGAGGATCTGTGCGAAGTCAAGGCCGGCCCTGCGGAACAGTCGCAGTTCTTCGAGGAACGACTCACCGTGCCTCACCCCTGCAGAACCGCTGTCCGTACCGATATGGAGACTCACGCCGATCGAGGCGGCGTAAGAAAGTGAAGCGAGATGGCTCTCCGTCACCTCCTCGATATACTTTTTTCCCGAAGGCCCGAGCGCCGGTGTGAGGTGCAACAGCGCATGGACCGTCGGCGTCCAGGAGACGCGGGACTCCGCCATCATATGGAGGGTTTCGCCGGAAACAAAGAACCCGTGCTCGATCGAGCCTGCGCCTGCACGTACTGCGGCGCGTATGGCGCGGTCCGAGTTCGCGTGGCAGGCTACGTGGAGACATCTCTGCCGCGCCTCCTCGCAGATAATGCTCAACTCTTCCGGAGAAAAACCTCCTTCGCTTACGATCCCTCCGCCCATTGGAGAGACGATCCCCGAATTCAGGACCTTGATGAAGTCAGCCCCCGCATCGAAAATCTCTTTCATCGCTCGACGTATTTCTTCTTTTTTCGAAACACACTTGCCGAGGAACGAGCCATATCCACCCTTTTTAAACAGCGCATACCCGGCCGAGCGCACCTTCACCGGTGCGGAGGATAGCGCCTTTGCCATTAAGCCGAGCCCGCTTCTGTGGCCCATGTCCCAGACAGAGAAGATGCCGCATCTCGCGTACGCCTCCAGGATGCTCCGTATCTGCTCCAATGCGGGAAGCTTCCCTCCGAGGGTAAAGTGCATGTGGGCATCTGCGAAAGGCGGTATCCTGAACAGTTCCGTACCGGCATCTCTGACGCTCTCCATGAAATATGCTCGAATGAATGCCACGCCTTTGTCAAGGGCGGGCGAAAACTACCGGCAGGGGGAGTCCTTTTTCAGCCAGGCGGGGACCCTGAGGCCCCGCTGTTCGATTCTTCGTATCAGTTTCTCTCTCACGGAGGGATTGACCCCCCCTCAGAGGAGTTTCTTGTATCCCAGCCTGAGGTTCACCGCGGCATAGACATAAACGCCTGCCAGGAGGAGAATGAGAAAAAACAGTATCTTCATCTCTCCCTCTCTCTCAATAATGGACGCCGGCTTTTCCCATACTCAATGCCTGTCCGATTGCGGGAATGAAATCTTTCTTCCTCGAAAGTACCCTGGGCAGGATGCAGATCCCTCCCTCAACTTTCACGTTGAATGCCTTCTCGACGATCCATGTTTCGCCGCGCAGAAAAACGCGTTCGTGGGACGAGCTGAGGGGGTTCGTCACGAGCAGGGCCGTCAGGTCATAGCTGTTTGCGAGCCTTATCCTGTCCAGCTCGGCGAGAAACTCCTCCTCTCTCACGTCGATCTCTTCGCAATCGAGGACCATCATCTGGCTCACCCCGAGCTTCTTGTCGTCGATCAGGAACTCCTTGAAATCGGCCGCGATGAGATCTGCAGCCGTCCTGTCCTTGATGTGGATGCTCGCATGGAGAAGCTCTTTCCCGTACTGTTCGATCGACACCCCTGCGAGCTCTGTGAGTCTTGCGGCTGTTTCACGGTCACGATCGGTAGTCGTCGAGAGCGTGAGCAAAAGGGTATCGGAAAGAATCCCCGAAAGCAGCAGCCCCGCAATCTCTCCGGGGATATGCACCTGATGGAGAAACATCATGCCGGCAACGACGGTACAGGTGCTGCCGACGGGGTCGTTATACACATAAATTGGCGATACCGTCGAGATGTCGCCGACGCGGTGATGATCGATGATCTCGAGGATCTCCGCATCTTCGATACTGTCGACAGCCTGGGAAATCTCGTTGTGGTCGACAAGGATCGCCCTTTTTCTCACGGGCCGGAGGAGGTCCGTCCTCGTGACGATCCCTATCAGCCTGCTGTCGCTGTCGAGCACCACTGCGGTGCGATAATCCGACTCGAGTATCCTCTTCCTCAGTTCCGATATGGGGGTGTAAAGCCCGACCGTGGGATGGTCCGTGCACATGATCGCCGCGACGGGTTCGGACATCGTCATGAGCTGGACCGTGGCGAATGCAGGATGCGGCGAAGAGATGAGCAGGGTTCCGCTCTTTTCCGCCATAGCCGCAACGTCGCTCCCCACGGGCATGTTGTCGGTCACGATGAGCGTCGAGCATCCGGAACGGATAAGCTCGAGCTGGATATCGCGCTGATCGCCGAGAATGACGATATCTTCGGGCCTGCAGCGATTGAGGAGCGTCCCTTTCTGCATCGCCCCGATCACTATCTTTCCACTCAATACGCCGATCTTCTTCGCATTGCTGATGACACGGCCGCGCAGAGTCTTAAGGAAAATGTCGAGCGTTATGGGCGATTCAGAAAGATCGCTGAACCCGACACTGTCCATATAATGCCTGGCTATGTCTTTAAGGCCGACTATGCCGGCAAAGCGTCCGCTCTCATCTACGACGGGCACCGAGCGGACCCCCTTTTCGCGCATGAGAAGCGCAAGTGCCTGCACCGAATCCCTCTCGTGAGCGGCAATGGGTTCCCTGAGTTCAAGGTCGGCGACGGTCGCAGCGAGACTTTCGACTTCGTGGGGAGCGGGGACGCCGAATTTCTCGAGCACGAAAAGGGTCTCCCTGTTGATCTTTCCCGCCCTTGCAGGGGTAAAAAGGAAGCGCTTGTCCGTCAGGTTTTTGAAGTGGGCATAG
Organism: Nitrospirota bacterium; assembly: GCA_023475105.1. Taxonomy (GTDB): domain Bacteria; phylum Nitrospirota; class Thermodesulfovibrionia; order Thermodesulfovibrionales; family UBA9159; genus JAMCWJ01. The sequence continues at coordinate 46,110 of JAMCWJ010000037.1, read as the reverse complement.
CCGACGGCCGAGCAGATGGAATCCGTATCGGGATTCGTATGCCCCAGCACATAGACTATCTTTGCCTGCTCGCCTGCCATCCTGCTCTCCACTTTACGAAACTGGTGATTCTTATTTTACAATGAGGAGGCAGTAAATGCCAGTGGACGGGGATATGCGCGTGAAAAGGGTTATACTATTTCGATGCCATGGACCCTCTGGTGAAGGATCAGGGAGAAGGTCTTTGAGAAGCGCCCCTTTGGTGAGAGGGAGGATGCTCGTCCTCCTTTGTCTTTTTGCCGTCTTGTTGTCGTTCCGCCCCGTGAGGGGAGAACACGCGAAAGAGACGGGCAATCTTTCAGGATCGCTCGTCCCTGTGCTCGTGTACCACCGCTTCGGTCCTGTGGTTTCCGACAGCATGACCGTGACCACTCCTGTCTTTGAGTCGCACCTGAAGTATCTGAAAGAGAACGGATATACCGTCATACCCCTCAGGCAGCTCGTGGATTACTATCGCGGGAAGGGGCCACACCCCCGGGTAAAGTCTGTCGTCATCACTGCCGACGACGGCCACAGGTCGGTGTATACGGACATGTTCCCGCTCGTAAAGAAATACGGCGTGCCCGTGACGCTCTTCCTTTACCCTTCCGCCATATCCAATGCCCGTTATGCCATGACATGGGATGAACTGAGGGTGTTGAAGAAAAGCGGGCTCTTCGATTTTCAGTCACACACATATTGGCATCCGAATTTCAAGACCGAAAAGAAGAGGTTGGGCCCGGCGGAATATGAAACGTTCGTAGACATGCAGTTAGCCCGGCCAAGGAAGAAGATAGGAGCGGAGCTGGGCGGTACGGTCGACATGCTCGCGTGGCCTTTCGGCATCTATGATCAGGACCTTATCGGGAAGGCAAGAACGGCGGGATATAGTGCGGGATTCACGCTAGAGAGGCGTCGCTCGACGCCCTTCGACGACATAATGGCGCTTCCCCGCTACCTCATGACGGACTCCTGCCGGGGAAAGGTCTTCGAACGAATTCTCTCCGGAAGCGCTGATGAGAAGATTCATCGCTGACTGTGCTACAATGTGCCGGTGACGATGATCGGCACATACAGGAACTACATCGTTTTGCTGATCGGCTTGCTCCTGACGGTGATTCCGTCGCCGGCGCGGGGCCAGACCTCAGCCGGGAAGGTCGTCGATGCGCTCAGCAAAAGGCCGATCATAGGCGCAATCGTAACGTCCGGGCTCGCAAGCACCGTCACTGATGAAAGGGGGATGTTTTCGCTCGAGACCTCTGGAAACAAGGTCGCGGTGAGGGCATACGGCTATCTGAGGGCGGAGCAGACCATGGTCTCTCCCCTTTTCAGCTTTCCCTCCGAGGTCTCTCTGGTTCCCTTCACTCCCAAGGCCCTCTACCTCACTGTGTACGGTATAGGATCGCGCATCCTGCGGAACTCCGCCCTGAAGCTGCTGGAGGAGACGGAATTGAATGCCCTTGTGATCGACGTGAAGGGCGACAGAGGGATAATCCCTTACAGGAGTGCGGTCTCTCTCGCCTCTCAGGTCGGCGCACAGAGGATCATAACCGTGAAAGACATGGGCGGGTTGATCAGGTCCTTGAAAGCCAAAGGGGTTTACCTCATTGCGAGAATCGTGGTCTTTAAGGACGACCCCTTTGTTCTCGCAAAGCCCGGGCTGGCAGTAAGGAACGCTCTGGGCGGCATATGGAAAGATAGGGAGGGCCTCGCCTGGGCAGACCCTTTCAGAAAGGAAGTCTGGGACTACAATATCGACGTCGCGGTCGAGGCTGCTCGGTTCGGATTCGATGAGATACAATTCGACTACGTCCGTTTTCCCGACGCCCCCGGCGTCAGGTTTTCGATGCCGAATACGGAAGAAAACAGGATACGCGCCATAACCGGTTTCCTGGCGGAAGCAAGAAGGAGACTTCTCCCTTATAATGTTTTCGTCGGGGCGGACATTTTCGGCTACGTATGCTGGAACCTCAACGACACCCTTATCGGCCAGAAGCTTGAAGACCTTCTTCCCCATCTTGAATACTTCTCGCCGATGCTGTACCCCTCGGGCTTCAGGTTCGGAATCCCCGGATACAGGAATCCTGTCGCTCATCCGCACGAGATTGTGTACCTTTCGCTTAAGAATGCCCGGGAGAGGACTCGCCTTCCTTCTGTGCGTTTCAGGCCCTGGCTTCAGTCGTTCAGGGACTACGCGTTTGACAGGAGGCCCTTTACGGGAAAAGAGATACGGGAGCAGATCGACGCCGCCGAAAAGTTCGGTTCCGGCGGATGGATGCTCTGGAACCCGCAGAACAACTATTCAGAACAGGGACTGAAGAGAAAGAACGAGCGATATCCGTCCCTCGTGGCAGGAAGGTGACCAGGGGGAGGTCCTTCAGGAACATTCTTGTTTTTCTTTTTGCGGCGGTTTTCGCCGCAGCGTTCTGGGCGGTCCCTTCTCGGGGGGGGGAGCTTCAGGGGCCGAAGGCGGAGGACCTCGTTCCCATCGCCGCAATTGTCGGCAAGTCGATAGACACGGGGAAGATACCGGGTGCGGTAGTGCTTGTCGGGGACAGCACCGGCGTAATATATCGCAAGGCATTCGGGTATCGTGCCGTTACTCCTGAGAGGCTGCCTATGACGGTCGATACGATCTTTGATCTCTCTTCGCTCACGAAGGTCATTGCGACTGCTACTGCGGTGATGCAACTGGCAGAGAGCGGGAAATTGCGTCTTGATGCCCCAGTCGCACGCTACTGGCCCGAATTCAAGGCAAAAGGGAAGGGCGCTATTACGGTGCGTCAGCTTCTCACTCATTTTTCAGGTCTCAGGCCGGATCTGGACCTGAAACCGGCATGGTCGGGATACGGAAAAGCCCTCCGGCTCATCGCAAAGGAAAGGCCGGTCTGCCCGCCCGGGACGCGCTTCATTTACAGCGATATCAATTTTGAGATCCTGGGAGAACTGGTTCGACGGATCTCCGGCAAGCCGCTGGACGTGTATTGCGCCGAAAAGATTTTCGCGCCGCTCGGAATGAAGGATACCGGATTCACCCCTCCGCCCGAACTTCGCAGGCGTATCGCGCCGACTGAGTATCTGAATGGGAACGGCAAACGGATGCTCTGGGGAGAGGTCCATGACCCTTCCGCGCGAAGAATGGGCGGAGTTGCGGGACACGCGGGACTCTTTTCGACGTGCGACGACCTTTCGATCTTTGCCAGGATGCTTCTCGAAGGAGGCGAAATCAACGGCGTCCGAATCCTGAAGGCGGATACGGTGAAAAGGATGACGTCCTCCTCAGGTCCTTCCCTGCAGAAAATTCATCGCGGCCTTGGCTGGGATATCGACTCCCCTTTCTCTTCGGTTCGCGGCGCTTTCCCCTTCGGCTCATACGGACATACCGGGTTCACAGGCACTTCCCTGTGGATCGATCCCTTCTCGAAGACGTACGTGATCGTGTTGACCAGCAGGCTGCATCCCGAAGGCAGGGGTGATGCAGCAACTCTGCGCACGGAGATATCGACCCTTGTGGCCTCGTCCCTCGGGTACGCTGCATACGGTTCAAAGCAGGGGCCGGGGGATTCCTATCCGTCGCCGGGCAAAGGAACGGATGCCGAGAGACCTGAAGAAACGCGAAAAGGGAAGGTATGGACCGGCATTGACGTACTGGAGGCTGAACGCTTTGCACCTCTCACCGGCCTGCGTGTCGGACTTATCACGAACCACTCGGGCCTGGATTCGCGGGGAAGACGGACGATCGATCTGCTTTACCGGGCACCGGGGGTAAGACTGAAGGTCCTTTTCGCACCGGAACACGGCCTTTCGGGGACTTCAGAAGGAGTTTCTTCCGGAGGACAGACCCGTGAACCGGTGACAGGGCTGCCCGTGTACAGCCTCTACGGAAAGGTCGTCCGTCCGACCGAAACAATGCTGGAGGGGCTTGATGCGCTCGTCTTCGATGTCCAGGGCGTCGGAGTGCGTTTCTATACCTATATCACGACAATGGCATACGCGATGGAGGCGGCAGCGAAAAAGGGCATAGCATTCTATGTCCTCGATCGTCCTGATCCGATTGCCGCGGATATCGTTCAGGGTTTTCTGCCGGAGGATGACAGGAAATCCTTTACCTGCTATTTCCCTCTGCCGGTGAGGCACGGTATGACGATGGGGGAATTGGCGGAAATGTTCAATGAGGAAAACCGTATCGGCGCGGAATTGCACGTGGTGAAGATGCGCGGCTATGAGCGCGACGATTGGTACGACGATACCGGCCTTCCGTGGGTGAACCCTTCCCCGAACCTCAGGTCGCTCACAGAGACTGTTCTTTATCCGGGGGTAGCGCTTGTGGAAGGTACGAACGTGAGCGTCGGCCGGGGGACTCAGACCCCCTTCGAACTCCTCGGGGCGCCCTGGATGAGGGGAAAGGAGCTCGCCTCTTATCTGAGCAGCCGGGGGATTCGGGGAGTCCGGTTCAGCCCTGTCGATTTCACGCCTTCAAAGGGACGTTTCAAGGACCGGCTATGCCGCGGTGTGAGAATAAGCCTCATCGATCGACGCGCCCTGAACCCTGCAGTGCTCGGCATCGAGATCATAGCGGCCCTTTTCCGGCTTTACCCGAAGGACTTTCATCTCGACAAGGCCCTCGATATCGTGGGTGCGCCCTGGATCATTCGCGCGGTCAGGAAGGGACAGGAGCCCGCTTCGATAGAACGGGAGTGGCAGAGCCGCCTTGAACGTTTCCGTAGGATGCGAGAAAAATACCTGCTTTATTAGCACAGTGCATTATAACGTCCAAACCATAGGAGGGTGGATATGAAGCAGAAGTATGGTTGCTTGTTCGCAGTGATGGTTTCGGCTTTTGTCTTTGGTAGGAACAGCCGGCGCAAGTGATGACTTGATGGGCCGCGCCCGGTCCCTTTTCAAGCCTATTCGGGCAAATCCGGGAGCAGAGGCCGCAGACCGGAGCTCACCCTCTCTTTTCTCCGAGCAAGGCAGTCGCGGTGTCAAGGAGATGGTATGCCTGTTCCAGGTCGTCGAAGGAGCGGTGTACCCAGCGGCTGCCCCAGTAGAAATTGCAACTCGTCTCGGCCTCGAGAATGCGGTCGTACGCCTTGACGATCAGGTCGCGCGCCTCTTCGGGATTGGCGGCGACGTGCCAGCGCTCATCAAAAAGCGTCTTGACGCGATGGTAATAGGCGCTGGCATTGCGCACTTCATCCCAGCCTCTTTTCTGAAGCAGCGAGCCGGTCCACTGGGTGAAGTCTCCTCCCCAGTGATGTCCCGTATTCCAGGCCCCGCGATGCACATCGACCTCTTCGGCGGGAGGATATTTTTCGAGGTATTCGCTGATATGGACCGGCGTAAAACCGAGCCTCCCCTCGCGGTATCTCTGCAGGAGCGCATGGTAGAAGTACCCCCAGAAACCACTTTCGATGTCCGTTGTTCTGAACCAGCCGCCGTTTTCACCGTCGGTCCATGTCGTGACGAGCGCGGGGAAGTCGCACCACTTCGTTCTTTCATAGACCTCATGCTGAAACCATCCGGGATCGAGGCCCGATTCCTGGGAGTCGGAAAGCTCTCTGTCCCTGGGGATTACAATAATCTCCGCGCCGCCATACCTCGCGATATACGGACGGTAACGCAGCTCTTCCCATCGCATCTCGCGCCTGGGCTTGATGTACCAGGAATCGACGAGCACGTAGCGGTATCCGTTGCGTTTCAGCATCGGAATCATTTCCATGCAAAAGCCCATTTCAGGAGGCCAGAAGCCCTGGAAGCGCTCTCTGCCGAGGAGATGGCGGCCGAGACCGATCCACCACGAGGTATGCGCGTCCCAGTCCTCGGGCGGGGTCAGGGGATAGATGGGATGATACAGGCCGGTGCCGACGAACTCTATATTGGAGCGCCTGTAACGGCCGAGAAAAGCTTCCATATCAACCACGTCGTCGAAGGTCTCCCTGATCGCCGGATCCTCGAACTGTTTCAGCAGGGTGCCCGAAAAGCTCATATGCAATCTTGCAACATCTTCGTATCCTTCGAGCATCCTGGTCGGGCGGTCGTAACACCAGAGGATCTGTTTCGCCTCCCAGCGCTCCCCTGAATTATGCAGGGCGAGAAGATTTTCAAGAGGCTGATGCATGTTCAGCCCGAGTGCGTGGTACACCTCGGTCATGCCGATCCCGTCTTTCGGCGTCCGGACGGTTTCAGTGTGACAAGTGTCGCCCCCCAGCCTCCGCCGTCTTCCCCTGCGAGCCTGTAGGAAGCGATTCCCGGCAATCTCCGGAGTATCGAGTGAACGGTCTTCCGAAGGGTTCCGGTTCCTTTTCCGTGAATGACGCGGAGCTCATAGATCCCCTTTTCCCTGCACGCCCCGATATACCCGGCAAGCAAATCCTTCACCTCTCGGGGATCAAAGGTATGGAGGTCCAGCGTTCCGTCAATCGGGATTTCCACCGGCCCGGAACCCTCTTCACCTTCTCCGCTATATCCGGTCATGATCTCTGCCTGTTCCCTGGTGCTTTCTTCATTATACCTTTTGAAGACGACAAATGGATCAGTCTTAACATTGTGCTCACAAAATGCTATGGTGGAAGCAGGAGGATCGAGATGAAGGCGATGCTTCTGAAAAAACTCCAGGAATTCGAAGAGGGAAAAGCGCCCCTCGTGTCGGCGGAAATGCCGGAGCCGGTCCCCGGGGACGGAGAAATACTGGTAAGAGTCGTTGCGTGCGGAGTCTGCCACACCGAACTTGACGAAATAGAGGGAAGGACCCCGCCCCCGGTCCTCCCCGTTATTCCGGGCCATCAGATTGTCGGAAGAGTGGAAAGAACGGCGAGGGCAGGAAAGTTTGAAGAAGGCGAGAGGGTCGGTATCGGATGGATTTATTCGGCGTGCGGACAGTGCAGGTTCTGTACCGAAGGCAATGAGAACCTTTGCGATGACTTCAGGGCGACCGGAAGGGACGCTCACGGCGGCTACGCCGAGTACGTAACTGTTCGGGAAGATTTTGCGTACCCGATTCCCGACGGGTTGTCCGACTTTGAAGCTGCTCCTCTCCTTTGTGCAGGGGCGATCGGGTATCGTTCTCTCAGACTCTGCGGAATAAGGGACGGAGACACTATCGGCCTGACGGGTTTCGGAGCGTCGGGCCATCTCGTAATCAAGATGGTCGCCCATAGGTATCCGGCTTCCAGGATATTTGTCTTTTCGAGGACAAAGGAAGAAAGAGAGTTTGCCCTCGAACTGGGGGCATACTGGACTGGTGATATCGGTGAGGAATCACCCGAAAGACTTCGCGCCGCAATCGACACGACCCCCGCGTGGAAGCCGGTTGTAGAAACGATGAAGAATCTCGAAAAAGGCGGAAGACTCGTTATCAATGCGATCAGGAAGGAGGAGAGAGACAAGGAGGCCCTTTTGGGGATCGATTACGGAGCCCATCTCTGGATGGAAAAAGAGATAAAGAGTGTGGCAAACCTCACGAGGAAAGACGTGGCGGAGTTTCTGAAGCTGGCTTCGGAGGTCCCGATCAAACCCGAGGTTCAGACCTACAGGCTGGAAGAGGCGAACAAGGCCCTGGGAGAACTGAAAGAGAGAAAGATCCGGGGGGCGAAGGTCCTTCTGATCGGATGAGCGAAATATTTCACTCAAGCCTTTCGTCTGAGTGAGAGGAGCAGGCCCCCCGCAAGCACCATGAAGGCGCTGAGTACCTGTCCCATAGTGAACGGACCGAGGACGAAGCCGAGCTGCGCGTCGGGTTGCCTGAAGAATTCTACGAAGAACCTGAACAGGCCGTAGAGGATCAGAAAGAGGGAGGAAAGTATTCCAGAGCGCCACTTCCTGTCTTTCAGGACCCAGAGCACGGTGAAAAGCACGACGCCTTCGAGCAAGAACTCATACAGCTCCGAAGGGTGCCTCGGCAACGGACCGCCCTGGGGAAAAACCATGGCCCAGGGTACATCCGTCACCCTTCCGAAAAGTTCGCCGTTGATGAAGTTCCCGATCCTTCCGAGGCCGAGCCCTATGGGAGCCGTCACGATAACGAGGTCGGCGATCTGCCACGCATCCACCCGCGCCTGTTTGCAGAAGAAGACGCCCCCGAGAATGCTCCCGATGAGACCGCCGTGAAAGGACATTCCTCCGTGCCAGACTGCGAATATCTCGATGGGATGCCTCAGATAATTCGCCAAGTCATAGAAGAGCACGTACCCGAGACGTGCGCCGATCAGGAGGCCTACAATGAGATAGGTATACAGGGAAGCCACAAAATCCGTGCCAAACTTCAATCTTTTCTTTTTCATCTGGTATTTCACGAGATGGTAGGATGCGGTGAATCCGGCGAGGTACATCATTCCGTACCAGCGGATCGCAAAAGGGCCTATGGTAACGATCACAGGGTTTATGTTCGGATAGGGAACCATCAGCTCATCTCGCTCTTTCTTATTATACCTCTGAAGGAGACGGTTGCGCCGGGAGAGGTAAGCGATCCTGCTGTCTTGCATTCATGGCTCCCCCGCGGGTAAAGTATCACTGTCGTGGGAATGATCGCAATCTCTCTCCAGTCGGGAAGCAACGGCAACTGCATCTATGTCGAGGCGGCCGGTAAACGGCTCCTGTTCGATGCGGGAATCAGCTGTCTCCTGGCGGAGCAGAGGCTCGCCGCCTTCGGAAAAACCATACGAGACTGCGATGCGCTGATCATCTCCCATGACCATGCGGATCATATCCGCTATGCCGGCGTATTTCAGAGAAAATACGGTCTGCCGCTCTATGTGACTCCTTTCACTCTGGGCGCCGCTCTTCTCAAATACCGGCTCGGGCCTTTAGGCGATGTGCGGCATTTCCGTGCGGGCTCGGTTCTTCACTTCGGAAACCTTTCGGTGCGGACCATTCCGACGATGCATGATGGCGCAGACGGCGCGGCCTTCGTAGTGTCTTCGCACAGTAAGCGATTGGGGATACTGACCGACCTCGGATATGCCTTCAGCCGTCTGGAGGAGGTCGTCTCATCGCTCGACGCAGTCTTTCTTGAGAGCAATTACGATCCTGAAATGCTCGAAAGGGGACCGTATCCCGGCTTTCTGAAGCGGCGCATCATGGGACCGGGAGGACATTTGTCGAATACGGAGGCCGCCGAATTGCTGCGCCGATACGGCAAGCGCCTCAAATGGGCATGTCTGGCCCACCTCTCCGAAACGAACAATCGCCCCGACCTCGCACTAAGAACACACAAGATGGGGAAACCTGACTACACCCTCTATGCCGCGAGTCGTTACGGGGCAACGGAAATCCTAACCGTATAGTCCCGCTGTTTTCTGATTTCGTTCACCTGATTCATGATGAGGCCTGCACGGTGAGCCTGCCCTGAAGAGAGAGGCCTCGTCTGCTCAGGGAGCTACTTCTTCAGGCTCACGCGCATCTTCTTTACCATACGGTCGGGGATATAGGAGGACTTCGCGATTCTCAGAGGTTCACTGTCAAGATCCTGCTCAAAATTCAGGTAGCGATATTTTCCGGGGAGGATCTTGGCGAAGCTGTTGAACATATACTGGTAGACGCCTTTGAATTTTTTCCTCGCCTTTGCGAAGTGCAATACGAAGGTCTCGCCGTCCAACTCCTCTCCGACGACGAACCCGGCGGGTTCGTCGTCGGCATAGTAGATCCCTCCGCAAAGCACGAGCTCTTCATACAGCCTGAGGGCTTCGACACAGGGCGAAAAATCCGTCCGGTCCTCATCGAGCCCGGTCTCCGCCTGCCAGTCATTCAATATACTGATCGCCTCTCCTTTCAGCTCCTTCGTGAGGGGCATTTCCCGGTGGCGGTAATCGCCGACGAACCTTTTCAGTAGGTTTCTCTTTTTGTGCAGGCGCCTGCCCGGATAGGTGCTCATCTTGTCGACGGTGTAGATGTAATCCGTATCTCCCTCCCTGTAATGATATTCATAGTCCTTTTCGTTGAAGTAGGGAAGCCACGCCTCCGGCACGGGAAAAAGGAAATCGACAGTGGCCGCAAGACTTTTGAGATACTCACCGTCGATGTCCTTGAGCGGCGTCGTCGGCATTAGGTAAGTGTGTCCGTCGTAGGAAAGGCCTTTCAGAAAAATCTCTCTGTCTCGCAGCACCTCATAGGCATGGGCTTCCCTGAAGAGGTATGCATTGGGAAAGCTGAATTCGGAGATCTGCACACCGAGCGCCTTCAGTCTGTCGTAAAGGAGATCTTTGTGGCCGAGTGCCAGGCGCTCAATAACCATAGCGTGCTTTCCGGGGCGTGCTCAGCCTATGTCGCCGAGGAGAAACTGCATCAGGGCGATTGCGGTGATCGCGGCGGTTTCCGCGCGGAGTATGCGGCTTCCGAGGGAAGCCGTAAGAAAGCCCCTTGATTCGGCAAGGGCGACTTCCTCGCGCGTAAATCCCCCCTCGGGACCGACGGCAAGCACAAGGTTCCGGCAGTCTTCACCTAATCTTTTCCGGACCGCCTTCAGGGGGAGTCCTCCCTCCTCCCAAAAAAGCAGGCCCTTGCTCTCATGGAAAAAGGGCAGGGCCGGGCCGAAGAAGATATCCGGGAAAGGGAGCGGCTTGTGTATCCGCGGGATGGTGGTTCTTCCGCATTGGCGTGCCGCATCTTCAGCGACTTTCTCCCATCGCGAGGTTTTTCGTGTCTCCCGTACCTGGCTTCTTTCGGTGATCGCGGGCACTATTTCCCCGACGCCGAGTTCCGTCGCCTTCTGTATCACAATTTCCATTTTTTCGCCCTTGAGAAGCCCCTGGAGCAGGGCAAGGCTCAGCGGGGATTCCGTGTCGTGTGCAGCCATTCCCTTCACCTCTGCGACGATTTCCTTCTTCGAAAGCGAGGCAACCTTTGCAGCGTACGCGTGGCCTTTTCCGTCGAGGATCTCCAGATCGTCCCCGGGACGGGTCCGCAGCACTGTGGCGAGGTAGCGGGCCTTCTCTCCGGTAATGCGGATGATGCCGGGTTTTGCCTCCAGCGGAAGGAATATCCTGGCCATCGACGTCCTAGTTTTCCGCGCCTGAGAAGATGTCCTTTATTTTTTCCGTGAAGGTCCTGGACGCCTTTTCCCCCGCGATCCGGGCGAACTCCTCCAGGATCTCTCTCTGGCGGGCCGTGACGCTCTTCGGCACCTCGATATGCACGATGACGATCTCATCGCCTTTTCCGCGTCCGCCGAGTCTCGGAATCCCCTTTCCCCTAATATGGAATGCCTTCCCCGACTGGGTGGCGGGCAATATTTTGAGAGTTGTCGCCCCGTCCAAGGTGGGCACTTCTATTTCGGCGCCCAAAACCGCCTGGGGAAAGGTGACCACCGTCTCATAGTAGATATCATTCCCCTTTCTCACGAAAAGAGGATGCTTCCTGATATCAATGACGATATATAAATCACCCGGCGGTCCGCCGTTGGCGCCGGGCTCTCCTTCTCCGGACATCCTTAATCTCGATCCGGCGTCGACCCCGGGCGGAACTTTCACCTGTATGGTACGGACGGTCTTGACCCTGCCGTTGCCCTTGCAGGCGCTGCAGGGGTCGGTGATGATCGTGCCTGTTCCCTGGCAGGAGCCGCATGTCTTCGAAACGCTGAAAAAGCCCTGCTGAAACCTTACGTGTCCCGTACCCCGACAATGTGAGCAGGTGACGGGACCCTTGCCCGGTTTCGAGCCGGAACCGCTGCAGGTTCCGCATGTCTCCCACCTCGGCACCTCGATCTCCTGCTCCGTGCCGAAGGCGGACTCTTCAAGAGTGATGTCGAGGTCATACCGAAGATCGTTTCCCTTTGCGGGCCGGGCCCGGCGACGGCCCGCAAAACCGAAGACATCCCCGAAGATGTCTTCAAAGATGTCTCCGAAGCCCGCGCCTGTGAAGGCGCCGAACCCTGCGCCGATACCTTCCGCAGAACCGTACCTGTCGTAGTGCGCTCTCTTTTCAGGATCGCTCAATACCGAGTATGCTTCGTTTATCTCCTTGAAAGTGTCCTCTGACTGCTTGTCGCCGGGGTTTCTGTCCGGATGGTGCTTCAGCGCAAGCGACCGGTAGGCCTTTTTTATTTCTGCTTCGGCGGCATTTCTCGCCACGCCGAGTATCTCGTAGTAGTCCTTCATTTTTCTTTCTTGTCAACATCCTCGAATTCCGCTTCGACTACCTCTTCTTCCTGTTTGGGTTTTGCTTCTTCGGGGCCAGCTGAGGGACCGGCCTGGGCCCCCGTGCCCGCGCCCTTGTAGATATGCTCGGCTATCTTGTAGGAGGCCTTGGTAAGACCCTCCATGGCAACCCTGATCTCGGAGGCATCGGTGCTTGTTTCCTTTATCTTCCTGCACCGTTCGAGGGCCTCTTCTATTTCCCTTTTTTCAGCCTCTGTCACCTTGTCTCCATACTCTCTGAGGGACTTCTCCACGGAGTAAACCAGGGTGTCGGCCTCATTCCTCGCCTCGGCAAGCTGTTTCTTCTTTCTGTCCTCCTCTGAATGGGCTTCCGCGTCCCGTGTCATCCCCTTGATCTCTTCTTCGGTCAGTCCGCTGGAGGCGGTGATCCTGATTGACTGCTCTTTGCCGGTGCCGAGGTCTTTTGCCGAAACGTGGAGAATCCCGTTGGCATCGATATCAAAAGAGACCTCTACCTGAGGCACTCCCCTCGGAGCGGGAGGAATTCCGACGAGTTCAAAGACCCCGAGAAGTTTGTTGTCCGCAGCCATCTCCCTTTCGCCCTGATAGACCTTGATCGTGACCGCAGGCTGATTGTCCGTCGCGGTCGAAAATATCTGGCTCTTCTTCGTAGGAATAGTCGTGTTCCTCTCGATGATCTTCGTGAATATCCCGCCAAGGGTCTCGATGCCGAGGGAAAGGGGAGTCACATCGAGAAGCAGGACCTCCTTCACTTCGCCCTTGAGCACGGCCGCCTGTATGGCCGCGCCTACTGCGACGACCTCATCGGGGTTCACGGACTTGTTTGGTTCTTTTCCGTAGAAGCCCTGAACGACCTGCTGGACCTTCGGCGTACGCGTCTGCCCGCCGACGAGAATCACTTCGTCTATATTCTGCGCGGAAAGGTTCGCGTCTTGCAGGGCGAGCTTGCAGGGGCCGATCGTCTTCTCGATGAGATCCCCCACGAGCTGTTCGAGCTTGGCCCTCGAAAGCTTCATCAGAAGGTGCTTCGGGCCCGTCGCATCCGCAGTCACAAAAGGCAGATTTATCTCGGTCTCCATGGCGGTCGAGAGCTCAATCTTGGCCCTTTCCGCTGCTTCCTTCAGTCTCTGGAGGGCCATCTTATCCTGTTTGAGGTCTATTCCCTGTTCCTTCCTGAATTCCTCGACCATCCAATCCATTATCCTGAGGTCGAAATCGTCGCCCCCTAGATACGTATCGCCGTTTGTCGACTTCACCTCTATGACCCCTTCTCCTATCTCGAGGACGGATATGTCGAAGGTGCCCCCGCCGAGGTCATACACGGAAATCTTCTCTTCCTTCTTTTTGTCCAGTCCGTAGGCGAGGGAGGCGGCCGTCGGCTCGTTGATGATCCTGAGAACGTTCAGCCCGGCGATTTTCCCCGCGTCTTTCGTGGCCTGTCTCTGACTATCGTCGAAATAGGCCGGGACAGTTATGACCGCATCGGCCACGGTTTCTCCGAGGTAGTCCTCCGCAGCCTGCTTCAGCTTCTGGAGGATCATCGCCGATATCTCGGGAGGAGAGTATTTTTTCCCCCTTATCTCGACGTGCGCGTCTCCGTTCGGCGCTTCCACGATCTTGTAGGGCAGACGCTGTTTTGCATGGTCCACCTGGGGCGAGTTATATTTCCTGCCCATCAATCTCTTGATCGAGAAGATCGTGTTCTCGGGGTTCGTGATCGACTGCCTCTTCGCGATCTGCCCGACGAGACGCTCGCCCTTTTCTGTGAAGGCCACGACGGACGGCGTCGTCCTCGTTCCCTCCTGATTCGGGATCACCACCGGCTCGCCGCCCTGCATGACGGCGACAACTGAATTTGTAGTTCCCAGGTCTATTCCAATCGCCTTTGCCATCTCTATTCCTCCTCTGTTTCATTAGTGTTCAGGTTCGCTTTTTCGTTCTCAGCGGGCCTCCTGGAAACTGCCACCAGAGAGGGTCTCAATACCTTGTCGCCGAACAGATAACCCTTCCTGAATTCCTCCACGACGATCTTGTCTTCGACGTCCGGTCTTTCTACCTGGGACATGGCATGGTGCACCGAGGGGTCGAAAGGTCTTCCCGCCGCCGGTATGGTGGTGAGGCCGAATTTCTCTGCGACCCTTTGAAACTCCCTCAGAGTCCTTTCGACACCCTCGGTAAGTCCCTCGGACACGCCGTCCTCCGAATGCTTCAGGGCCATTTCAAGGGTATCGATCACCGGGAGGATTTCATAGAGCAGCGATTCGTTCCCATACCTGAGTAATTCCTCCTTGTCCTTCTGTACGCGCTTTTTATAATTCTCGAATTCTGCATAGAGCCGCAGGTATTTATCGCGCAATTCAGCCAATTCCGCTCCGGGCGACAACGTTTCCGCGCCCGTCTTTTCCTCTCCTTCCGCAGCCTTCTCCAGCGGCTCCTCTTTCTTTTCGATCAGGTCTTCTTCTCCCACTGTTCCTCCCGTAGCGAGACCTATCGTTCAGAAAGGACTTTCGTGATGGACTTTGCCGTTCGTTCGACAACGCTGATCACTTTCGGATAGTCCATCCTCGTCGGTCCGATAATCGCTATGGTCCCTATAGGCCGGTCGCCCTCCTTGTACGAACAAACGACCATGCTCAGTTTCCTCATCTCCAAGGCAGGGTTCTCTGAGCCGATCACAACGCTCACCCCTTGTTCTTCCGAGAGCCTGTCCAGGAGTTTGATGATCAGGTGCCTGTCCTCTATCGCCCTCGAAATCTCCTTTATTCTCTGAAGGTCCGAAAAGTCGGGCAGTCCCAGAACCTCTGAAAGACCCGATATGAACAGGTCTCCGTAGTCAAACGTGAGCGCCTCCCTGCAAATCCTTATCGCCCTTGATATCAGTGTATCACAGAGCACTTTGGCGCGATGCATCTCCCTGAGCAGTCTCGTTCTGATCTCGTCAAGTGTGCGGCCTGCGAATTCGGCGTTGAGGTAATCAGAGATCCTGTTCAGGTCGCGCTGGCTGACATCAGCGTCCATCGCGATACATTTATTCGTCACGATCCCCTCGTCCGTGAGGAGCACGGCCATCACCTGTCCCTCGCGGTATCTGAAGAGGTTTATGCCGCTGAACGTCGTTTTCTCGGGTCTCGGGGAAAGGACGACTCCGACGTAATGGGACGCAGTCGAAAGGGCCCGTGAAGCCTCCTTCAGCAGTTCGTTTATGTCGCTCCTGATGTCTTCGAGTTTACGGACGGTCTGCTCGATCTCGTAATAACGGGAGATGTCCTCCCTCTGGCGAAGATAATCGACATACAGCCTGTACCCCTTGTCGGTCGGCACTCGCCCGGCTGACGTATGAGGCTGACGGAGAAGTCCCATTTCCTCGAGGTCTGCCATGATATTTCTGATCGTTGCGGGAGAGAGATTGAAAGCATATTTTTTCGTTACAAACCGGGAACCTACGGGATCGGGGTTCGTAATATAGCTCTCGACCACTGCCCAAAGGACCTTATGTATCCTGTCGTCAAGCATTCTTGTCTCCCTCACTAAGCATTAGCACTCTCGCCATTTGAGTGCTAATTAATCTAACAATTAAACCCCCGGACTGTCAAGAGAGCCCCCTCTTGCCCGCGAAAAGCCCTCCGGACGAACAATTTCCGCTCCGGCGCGCAAACCCGGAAAGCCCCGTCCCGGCTGTCGAAAGCGGCCACTCGGCCCACCTGAAGAGCCGCGTGGAAGTGGGTGCGATCCTTACCACCGCAGCTTCCTCTGCATAAGCTTTTCATACATACGGGGAGGGAGGAATGCCTGGCGGTGTATTTCGTCGCTGTAATACGCGGTATCGATGGTGAAGTCCCTCCTCATCTCGCGCAGGCCGTATTTTTTCGACGCCGCCGAAAACGTCCACCAGTTACCCGCATAGGTGATGAGGGGAGCAGTGTAGAGGTCTACCACGGGGAAGATGAGTCTCATCGCCTCCTGAACCTCGATCACGATGTCTTTGTGAAAGTGAAGAGATTCCGAAAGGGTCACGAACATGCCTTCTGCGGTAAGCGACTCCTTGACCGATTTGAAAAATTCCACTGTGAAGAGGCTCTTTGCAAAGCCGACGATATCCGTCGAGTCGACTATGATGGCGTCGATGTCTCCGTCTCTGGATTTCACGAACTCCGCGCCGTCCATGCAGCGTATTTCGACGCGGCTGTCGTCGACCCGGCTTGCGACGCCGGGGAAGAACTTTCTCGACACGTTGATGACCTCTTCATCGATTTCGATGAAATAGACCTTCTTCACCGTGTCGTGCTTGAGGACCTCTCTCACCGCGCCCCCGTCGCCTCCGCCGATGACGACCACGTTCCGGGGATTGGGGTGCGCGTGCAGCACCACGTGGGCAAGCATCTCATGATAAAAGAATTCGTCCCTCTCCGTTATCTGGACAACACCGTCGAGGATCAGCATTTTTCCGAAGTAGGGATTCTCGATAACCATGATCTCCTGGAAGTCACTCTTACCCTTATAGAGCACCTTCTCCGTTTCATACACATACTGTATCGGCGCATAGGGGTCTTTTTCAAAGAACTTGATCATGTCTCTGCCCTCCGTTCTCCTTAAAGCTGTGCGGTTACGAAAGCTCGGCTCGCTCTTTCCTTCGACCGTGCGCGCAGCGCGTTTGTTATATCAATATCGTTTTTGGAATCGAAAACCCGTTGAACTCGGAAGCATAAGAAATCGTATAGGCGCCGCTCGAAAGAATCAGAATGCGGTTGCCGACTTCAGGCTCGCGCAGCGTCACCTCGCGGTCGATGACGTCGAAGCTGTCACAACTCGGTCCCGCAATCGTCCATCTCTCCGGTTCATTCCTGCTTCCCACGACATAGACGTACTTTATCCCGCCGATGCTTTCCATCAGTCCGTTAAAGACGCCGACGTCGATATAGAGCCAGTTTTCGTCTCCCCTTCTTGCCTTGCCGATGACCGTCGCCACAAAGACCCCGGCGTCGCCGACGACGGCTCTCCCGGGCTCTATAAAAACCTCGAGGTCCTTCGGGAATTTCTTCGCGAGGGCGCGGTCTATCTTCTTCTCTATGGTTTCGACGTCGACCACGTTCTTCGTGTAGTGTATCGGATATCCCCCGCCGATGTTGAGCACAGAAAAGGATATCCCGTTCTGCTCTGCGATTTCCCGCAGTTCCTTCGCCTTTTCAAGCGCCGTGCTCCAGTTGTAGACGTTGTTACACTGTGAGCCTACATGAAAAGTGACACCCACAGGATTGAGCCCCTTTCTTTTTGCAAGGAGAAGCAGTTCTGCGGCTTCGTCGAGTTCGACGCCGAATTTCTTGCTGAGAGGCCATTCACTCCCCTCGTTCGGGACCGAAAGCCTTACATATACATTGCATCCCGGGGCGTATCGTACGAGCTTGTCCACCTCTACGGCGGAGTCGAAGGCATAGTAGGAGATACCATACGGAACTGCCCTATCGAGGAACTTAAAAGTCTTCACCGGGTTGCTCGTGATGATCCTTTCCGGAGCGACGCCCAGAGAGGCAAGTATCTGGAGTTCCCCCTCAGAGGCGATCTCGAAGCCGACTCCGAGGCTGTTCAGGAGCTTCAGCACCTCGACGTCCGGGTGGGCCTTGACCGCATAGAACACCCTTGAGTTTCTGATGTGTCTGCCGATCAAAGAGACCTTTTCCCTTACTACGTCCCTATCGATCAGCAGATAGGGCAGGGCCTCATCACTCGACGCGATATAATTGAGGACCTTGTTCCAGGTCTTCTTGCTCACAAACGTCGGGGTCGCTTCCACTTCTCATCCTCATGCCGTTTCAAAAAAATATCCTCCCACATATATGAATCAGGGACACTTATTATATAAGAACCTGCGGCAAATTATGCAAGGAGAGCGCAGACGGGGTAGTGGCGTCTCGCCCTTCCTGCGGATCAGGACCGGCAGGAAAGGACCGCTCAGTGAACCTTTCTTGCCTGGAGCACTCTCTTGGCGGCGGAGCGTATTGCTTCGGGTACGTTTCTGTTCTTTTCGAGGACGGCGATGTCTTTTAGGCGCAGACCGGTCACCAGGGTGATGCCGATCCCGGGAGGCGTCTTAGGGTTATTCACAAGGGCGAGAGTGATGTGGTAATTCTTCATCCATTCCCTGTTCTTGTGGATCGCCCGGAGGGCTTCTTCAGGTACGTTCCTGGAGTGAGCAATCAGCTCCACCTCCGTGTCCGTAATCTTCGGATTCTTCAGCACGGTGAGCACGACTTCCTTGTTCGAATCCTTCAGAAGGATGGACCGTATCTCCTGTCCTCCTCTCAGGGCAATCGCGATTTTTTCGCCTACGCTGAGCTTTTGTATCTTCTGGAGGAGGTTGTGTTTCCGTGCCTCTTCTGAAATCCTGGGCGGCTGCGGCGCCCTCGCAGGAAGATTGAGCCGCTTTCCGGCCTCCTCCCTCACTCTCTCCGGAACTGCGGGATTTCCCGTCAGCAGCCGGAGTATCTCGGGTCTGTGCGCGTTGGACTTCAGGATTTCGTCGAAAACCTCAGGATGCGAGACGTCTTCGAGCAAAAGCTCGATCACCTCCGGGGAAGCGACAGAAAGGTCAAGGCCCAAAAGTCTGGTCTCCTCCATTACTCCCTCCTCAAATACAGGAAATATTCGATATTGCCCTTCTGCCCGGGAAGGGGCGACCGAAAGACAGGCGAGGTTCTTAATCCTGCGTTTTCGCTGAACCGCTTCACCGTCTCGACTGCACCCATTCTTTTTGCCTCGTCGCGTACAATCCCGCCCTTGCCTACTTCCCCCTTGCCGACTTCGAACTGCGGCTTCACGAGGGCGAGTATCCCTCCCTGCTGCGCGATAAATTCGAGCACTTTTGGGATCACCAGTTTCAACGAGATGAAAGAGACGTCGATCGTCACAAAATCCACCGCCTCGGGCACCCTGTCCCTTTCGAGATGCCGTATGTTCGTCCTCTCGATCAGTATGACCCTAGGGTCGTTCCTGAGGGACCATGAGAGCTGACCGTAGCCGACATCGATACAGTACACCTTCCTCGCGCCTCTCTTCAGCATGCAGTCCGTGAACCCACCCGTCGAAGCGCCAACATCCATTGCGGCAAGTCCCTCAAGGTTAATCCCGAAATGGTCGAGGGCGGCCTCGAGCTTGAGCCCCCCCCTGCTGACATAGGGGGTTTCTCGACCTCTCAGTTCTATCCTCGCCAGCGGATCGACTGCAGTACCTGCCTTGGCGACAGGCGCGCCGTTCACAAGGACATTGCCCTCCATGATCAGCGCCCGGGCACGCTCCCGACTCGAAGCGAGGCCTTTTTCGACAAGCAGGATATCGATACGCTCCTTTTCCATCTCCGGTCTGTAGCACCCCTGAATTTGTTCCATTATAGCAGACCCGGCATCCGGGCGCCGATTTCAACGCGCATCCGGAAAAAGCGGGAGGCTTTTCGGAACCGCGATAGTCTGCGGACTTGTCAAGAAAAAAATTCTTTCCCCAGCAGTTCCTTCGCGATTATGATCTTCATGATGTTCTGGGCGCCTTCCGCTCCGACGCGGAAAGAGAGGCAATGTCGGAACCTCCGCCGGCCTCCGTCGAGGCGATTCCGAGGAACGCGTTCCCATGTACCACATCTGAACTGCTCCAGCTCCTGCTCTTCGGTAAAAGAAAAGTCCATGCCGCTCATCTCATCTTCATAGTGGTACCGGGCTGATCCTGGCAGGTCCGTATTTACACACGCCGAAATTTCTCTATAATGAAAATTAGAGCAGCGAAACCGCTCGCTGCATAGGAAACAGGGAAAAGAGGATTCTACTGTCTTCAGGAGGGCGTCGCCACGAAAGAAGGGATCGATGCGATCATGAAATGGGGCGCGAACCATCCGACGGGACCGCTCGAACTTGCCGATTTTGTCGGCCTCGATGTCTGTCTGGACATTCTCGGGATTCTGCACGCCGAGGCAGGAGAAAAATACAGACCCTGTCCCTTGCTTAGAAAAATGGTGGCAGGGGGAAAGCTCGGGAGAAAGAGCGGGGAGGGATTTTATGAGTACCGATGAGATCCGGAAAGAACTGCGCGACGGCCTGGGTATCATCATCCTGGACAGGCCCGGCTCGTTCAATGTGCTCAGCACGAAAATGCTGAGGGAAATCGGGGAAGCGCTCTCTGAATGTGAAGACGACGAAGCAGTGAGGGCCGTCATCATTACGGGCGGGAAACACTTCTCCGCCGGGGCGGACATCAGGGAGATGAAAGAGAAGGACCCGGAGCAGGCCGAGGATTTTTCACGTCTCGGGCAGAAAGTCTGCGACCGGATAGAGGATATGCCGAAGCCGGTGATCGCCGCAGTGAACGGTTATGCCCTGGGGGGAGGCTGCGAAATAGTGCTCGCCTGTGACATCAGGATAGCCGGCGAGCACGCGAAGTTCGGGCAACCCGAGATCAACATCGGCATCATTCCGGGGTTCGGAGGCACGCAGCGCCTTTCGCGACTGGTGGGGATCGGAAGGGCAAAGGAGATGATTCTTACGGGCAGGAGCGTAGACGCGGAAGAGGCGCTGGCGAAATTCATCGTCGGCAAAGTGGTCAAGGACGATGAACTGATGGCGAAGGCAGAGGAGACGGCTAAAGAGATCGCGCAAAAGAGTCCCTTCGCCCTGAAATGCGCGAAGTCCCTCGTCAACGAAACCCGGGGCAGGGAAAAAGCGCTTGAATTCGAAGTCGTTTCCTTCTCGGAATGTTTTGCGACCGAGGACCACATCGAGGGGATGAACGCCTTTCTCGAAAAGAGAAGGCCGAGGTTCAAAGGTGTATGATGCCGAAGACGCGGGGCCTTGAGAAAGGGGACGGACGTGACGGAAAAGAAAGGGCTTGAAGAAATAGCGAATCAGATGGGCGAACACATCATGGCGGTGAAAGGGACTCTGGAGCTTATGGACGCGTCGGTAAGCGACGAGGAATTGCACGATCTTTTAGTAAGGGCGGTTGAACGTATGGACGGTATCCGGAAATTGTCCGACGAGATGCTCGCCGTGTTGCGGAATTGTTTCGACAAGCTGGAGGCCTTCAAGAAATAGCGGGCGGCGTCTTTTCCCCGTGTGTGCCCTTTCCGGCGATGCATCGCGGCGGACAGGCGGGGAAACGAAAACCCGGGAGTCGAGCGAAATCAGAGGCGATCGATTGAGAGGGAAGAGAAGTGGGCCCGGCAGCTCCGGCAAATCCCCTCTTCATCGAGACCGTACTTCTTCCTGAGAACCGCCTGGGAGCCGTGCTCGACAAATTCGTCGTCCACGCCGATCCTTTTTAGCGACACATCTGTCACCCCGGCCCTGCTGAGGCATTCGAGAACGGCCGAACCGAAGCCCCCGGCAAGAATGTTCTCCTCGACGGTGACCACTTTCTTCACCCTCGCCGAAACGGAGAGGATGAGCGGTTCGTCGAGGGGTTTGAGAAAGCGTGCGTTGACGACGCCGGCCCCGATCCCGTCTTTCCTCAGCATTTCGGCCGCCTTCAGCGCGGGACGGACGCAGTTACCGACCGCAAGAATCGCCATGTCGTCGCCGTCGACGAGCATCTCAGCCTTTCCGATCCTCAGATCCGCATCTTCCCGCATTCCCTCCGCTCCCTGTCCCACCTTTCCCCGGGGATAACGGATGGCCGAGGGCCCGTCATGCTGCAGAGCCAGGCGGAGCATTCTTTTCAGTTCGGGGCCGTCCTTCGGCGCCATCACGACAAGGTTCGGAATATGCCTCAAATAGGAAATGTCGAAGAGGCCCTGATGGGTCGCACCGTCCTCTCCCACGATACCGGCGCGATCTACCGCAAAAACCACGGGAAGGTTCTGGAGGCAGACGTCATGGACGATCTCGTCGTACGCCCTCTGAAGGAACGTCGAATAGACGGCGACCACGGGCCGCAGTCCCTGGCTGGCAAGACCCGCAGCGAAAGTGACAGCGTGGGGCTCCGCGATGCCCACATCATAAAACCTCTCGGGAAAGGTCTTTGCAAACACGTCGAGCCCCGTGCCTTCCCTCATGGCAGCGGAGATCGCCACGACCCTGATGTCCTTTCTTGCACATTCCGTCACCGCTGCCCCGAACACATCACTGTAAGAGGGAAGGGAAGAGTGGGACACGAGCGTGCCCGTATCCATGTCGAAGGGTCCTATCCCGTGGAACACACAGGGGTCTTTTTCGGAGAATTCATAGCCTCTTCCTTTTTTTGTGATCACGTGTATCAACAGGGGTTCCCCTGCCGTCTTCGCCCTGCCGAGGGTATCGATCATTGCGCCGATGTCGTGTCCGTCGATCGGTCCTGAGTAGGTGAATCCGAGTTCCCTGAAAAGCATACCCGGCAAAAAGAAGCCCTTCAGAGAGTCTTCGGCCCGCTGGGCCATCTTCGACACGGACCCTCCCACTTTCGGGATCTGCTCGATCAGTGCCCTCATCTCCCTCTTGAATCTCTTATATGCTTCCCCGGTGAGTATCCGGTTGAGGTAGGCTGCGAGCGCACCGACATTTTTCGAGATGGACATCTCGTTGTCGTTCAATATGACGATGATGTCCTTCTTGAGCTGACCCGCGTGGTTGAGTCCCTCGAAGGCGAGACCCGAGGTCATAGCGCCGTCGCCGATAACGGGGATGACCTTGAAATGCTCTCCCTTCTTGTCCCTCGCCTCGATCATGCCGATGGCCGCGGAGATAGACGTCGAACTGTGCCCCGTGCCGAAGGAGTCGTGAGGGCTCTCCGCGATCCTCGGGAAACCGGACAGGCCCTTGTATTTACGCAGCGTCGAAAACTCCCCGTATCTGCCGGTCAGGATTTTGTGGGAATACGACTGATGTCCGACGTCCCAGATGATCTTGTCCGAAGGGGTGCTGAAGACATAGTGAAGGGCTATGGTCAGTTCGACGACGCCGAGATTGGATGCGAGATGGCCCCCGTCGCAGGAGACCTGCTCTATGATCAGATCCCTCAACTCTTCTGCGAGCAGCGCGAGCCTGTCTTTCGGGACCTTTTTCAGATCCTCAGGAGATTGTATATGTTCGATCACCATCTCTCCTTCCCTCAGTTGCCCCTCGTCAGGATAAACATCGCGATCTCCCGCAGGGGGTCGGCGGAGGGGGGGAAGGCCTTCAGGGAATCGACGGCGTTCCGGATGAGCGCTTCCGCTCTCTCCGCAGAAGCGTCTATTCCATAGAGGGCGGGGTAGGTCGCTTTCTTCTTTCGCTCATCGGAGCCCGTCGGCTTGCCCATCTCCGCTGCATCGCCCTTCACGTCCAGAATATCGTCGACTATCTGAAAGGCAAGGCCGATGCTTTCCCCGTAGCGGGTGAGGGCGCCGAGTTCCCTGTTCTTTGCCCCGGCAAGGATGGCGCCCATTCTCACGGAGACCGTGATGAGCGCCCCCGTCTTGTGCGCATGGATGAATGAGAGCCTTTCACCATCCATTGCAGTCCCCTCGGACAGGATGTCCGCAGCCTGTCCTCCCACCATCCCGTGGGCCCCGGCAGCCATCGCAATTTCACGGACGACCTTCAGCACGGCGCCGCCCCGGGCCCCGGAAAAGCGGTTTCCGCCGCTCGACAGCAGCAGGAAGGCCTCCGTCAGGAGGGCGTCCCCCGCGAGGATCGCCATGCCCTCGCCGAAGACCTTGTGATTCGTCGGCTTTCCGCGCCGGAGATCGTCATTGTCCATTGCCGGGAGGTCATCGTGGATGAGGGAATAGGTGTGGATAAGCTCGAGCGCGGATACGAGAGGGACGATATCCTGAGGGGCGCCTCCGCATGCCTCATAGGAAGCGAGGGCGAGGACGGGGCGTATTCTTTTCCCGCCGGCGAAGAGCGAGTACGCCATGCTCGCGCCGAGGTCCCGGGATACAAAGGGCGATGAGAAGTGCGACGAGAGGAAGGCGTCGATGAGGCCCTTTCTGGCCCTGAGATAGGACTGTATATCCCTATGCGGGGTCATTCCCACTCGATTGTGCCGGGCGGTTTTGATGTAATATCGTACACGACCCTGTTCACGCCCTTCACTTCGTTTATGATCCTGTTCGATATGTTGCCCATCACCTCGTAGGGGATCCTGCCCCAGTCCGCAGTCATGCCGTCGACGGAATTGACGCTTCTCACCGCAATCACGTTCTCGTAGGTCCTGCTGTCGCCCATCACCCCGACGCTCTTTACCGGAAGGAGCACCGCAAAGGCCTGCCACAGTTTGCGATAGAGCCCTGCTGTCTTGATCTCTTCGAGGACGATAGCGTCCGCTTTTCTCAGGGTCTCGAGCCTCTCTTTTGTAATATCTCCTATGCACCGAATGGCGAGTCCCGGGCCGGGAAAGGGATGGCGCTGAATTATTTCCTCCGGCATGCCGAGCTCTTTTCCGAGCTGGCGCACCTCATCTTTGAAGAGTTCCCTGAGCGGCTCGATAAGCTTCAGTTTCATTTTCTTGAGCAATCCCCCTACGTTGTGGTGGCTCTTGATCGTGGCGGAAGGCCCCTTGAAGGAAGTGCTCTCTATCACATCGGGATAGAGCGTGCCCTGGGCAAGGAACCCGACGTTCCGTATTTTCATCGCCTCGTCCTCGAACACCCGTATGAATTCGTTTCCGATGATCTTCCTTTTCCTCTCCGGGTCGGCTATGCCTGCGAGTCTCGCCAGAAACCTCGGCGCGGCATCGACGCAGCGTATCTTCATGTGAAAGGCGCTCCGAAGGGTCTCTTCGACCTTCTTTGCCTCCCCGGCCCTGAGCAGACCGTTGTCGACAAAGATGCAGGTGAGAGCGTCTCCGATCGCCTCGTGGACAAGGACTGCCGTGACCGCCGAGTCTACGCCTCCGCTTATACCGCAGACAACCCGCTTGCCGTCGCTCGTTTCGCTGATCTCTTTTTTCGAGGTTTCGATGAAGGACTTCATCGTCCACGTGGGTCTGCAGCCGCATATCTTGGCAACGAAGTTCTTGAGTATCCGTGCGCCGCGCTCCGTATGGACCACTTCGGGATGGAACTGAAGGGCGTAAAATCTTTTCTCCCTGTTCGCCATGGCAGCAACAGGGGAGTTGGCGGTATGGGCGATGCCCGAGAAACCGGTGGGAACTTTCTCGATCCTGTCGCCGTGACTCATCCAGACGACGTTCTTCTCCGGTATGCCGGCAAGGAGGTCTCCGGGATCGTCAACGGCGAGTTCGGCTTTTCCATATTCCCTTTTCAGCGCTCTCCCGACCTTACCCCCGAGCATGTGGGCCATAAGCTGCATGCCGTAGCAGATGCCGAGCACAGGGATGTCGAGCGCAAATATGCCCTTGTCCGGAATAGTGGCATCGCGGTCGTACACGCTCGAAGGTCCGCCCGAAAGAACGAGCCCTTTCGGCTGGAATGAGGCGATCTTCCCGATGGGTGCATTGAAGGGAAGGATCTCTGAGTATACCTTGTTTTCCCTTATCCTCCTCGCGATAAGCTGCGTATACTGAGACCCGAAATCGAGGACTAATATTCTGTTCTTGTCGGTCATGTAACTCTTGCGAAACCGGTTACCGGCCTGTCGGGGTTATTGTTCTATCCTGTAATTGGGGGCCTCTTTTGTGATGACGACGTCATGGACGTGACTTTCTCTCAGGCCCGCGCTTGTGATCCTGATGAATCTTGCCTTCTTCCGTAATTCCGCCAGGCTCCCGCAGCCGCAATATCCCATGCCGGAACGGAGCCCGCCGATCAGCTGATGGACGCTCTGGGAAAGCGGACCCTTGAAAGGCACTCTTCCCTCCACACCTTCTGGGACGAGTTTCTTTGTTTCGACACCTTCCTGCATGTAGCGGTCCCGGGCACCCTGCTCCATAGCACCGAGAGACCCCATTCCCCTGTATACCTTGTAACTCCTTCCCTGATAGAGCACCGTTTCTCCCGGCGATTCGTCGGTGCCTGCAAACAGACTCCCGATCATCACGGAGTGGGCTCCGGCGGTAAGGGCCTTGATGATGTCGCCCGAGTACTTGACGCCTCCGTCGGCGATGATCGGTACGCGATTCTTTTTCGCCACTGAGTAGCAGGCCATGATCGCGGTTATCTGGGGGACACCGGCGCCCGACACGATTCTCGTGGTGCATATCGAGCCCGGCCCGATACCCACCTTTATCGCATCGACTCCCGCTTGTATGAGGTCCGCAGTGCCTTCAGAGGTCGCAACGTTCCCGGCAATTATGTCGACGTTCGCCTTTTTCCTGAGCTTCCGTATCGTTTCGATGACGGCCTTCGTATGGCCGTGCGCGGTATCGACAACAATGACGTCGACGCCTGCCTTGGCCAGCAGTTCTGCGCGGTGCAGCGCCTCTTCGCCGACTCCGATCGCGCCGCCGATGCGCAGTCTTCCCATTTTATCCTTGCAGGCGTTGGGATATTTCCTGCGCTTCTCTATATCCTTGATGGTGATCAGGCCTTTCAGAGTGAAATTCCTGTCGACGATCGGCAGTTTCTCAATCTTGTACTTATGCAGCAGTCCCTTTGCTTCGTCGATGTCGGTGCCTACCGGCGCGGTAACCAGGCGCTCCTTCGTCATCACCTCAGAAACCTTCTTGGAGAGTTTCGTCTCGAATCTGAGGTCCCTGTTGGTCAGAATTCCCGTCAGTCTCCCCGATACGGTTACGGGCACTCCCGAGATCCTGTATTTCTCCATGAGTTTCAGCGCCTCCGATATGGGAGCATCGGGCGTGATCGTTATGGGATCGATGATCATCCCGCTTTCGGACTTCTTCACCTTATCCACTTCCGTCGCCTGTTTCTCCGGCGACATCGCCCTGTGTACGATGCCGATGCCTCCTTCCCTGGCGATTGCGATGGCCATCGCCGCTTCGGTGACGGTATCCATCGCAGAGCTTATCAGAGGAATATTGATCTTTATCGACTTTGTCAACTGCGTGCGTATGTCGGCATCCCTCGGGAGAATTTCCGATTTGGCGGGGACGAGCAGTACGTCATCAAAGGTCAAACCCACGGGAATGTTCTGTGTCGACATCAAAATCTCCTTCGGTCGGGTGAATTTACCCAGTGTAACATTTTCCCCGGCGCGAACGCAATTGACGCCCCGGCAAAATCCGCTTGCACTTTCAGTGCCCTTTATGCAAAATATCGGTATCCTTAATCCCCCGAAAACTGTGCGATGCCGTCTTGTCCTTGTCTCGGGCGGCGGTAAGGGAGGTACAGGGAGACATGGAAGAACTGACATACAGGAAAGCCGGTGTCGATATCGACGAAGGGGAACGCTTCGTGAAACTGATTGCCCCCCTCGTGAGGAAGACTTTCAGGCCGGAGGTCCTGACCGATATAGGCTCTTTCGGGGCGTTCTTCAGGCTCGACGTCGCACGGTACAGGGAGCCTGTCCTCGTAAGCGGGACCGACGGTGTGGGTACGAAGCTGAAGGTCGCCTTCATGACCGATCGCCACGACACGGTCGGTATCGACCTCGTGGCGATGTGCGTAAACGATATCCTCACGGGGGGAGCGGAGCCCCTTTTCTTCCTCGATTATTTTGCGACGGGCAGGCTCGCTCCGGAGAAGGCAGCGCATGTGATCGAAGGCATTGTCGAGGGGTGCAGGCAGGCCGGATGCTCCCTGATCGGAGGCGAGACAGCTGAGATGCCGGGTTTCTATCCGGAAGGTGAATATGATCTTGCCGGCTTTGCCGTCGGAATCGTGGACAGGGCCGCGATCATCGACGGTTCGGAGATCAGGGAAGGGGACCGCCTTGTCGGTCTCCTGTCGAGCGGTCTCCACAGCAATGGTTATTCCCTGGCAAGAAAGGTCCTCTTCGATGCGGGGAAAATGGATGTCTCCGCATATCTGCCTGATCTCGGTACAACCCTGGGAGAGGCTCTCCTCAGACCTACGCGGATTTATGTGAAGGCCTGCAACGCGCTAAAGGAGAAGATCCGGGTGAAGGGAATCGCTCACATCACGGGAGGCGGCATCCCGGGCAATCTTCCGAGGATATTCCCGGACGGGGCAGCCGCTGTGATAAAGAGAGGCTCCTGGCCGGTCCCGGCCATATTCGGCCTCATAGAAAAGACAGGCAATGTGCCGGGCGAGGAGATGACGCGCACGTTCAATATGGGAATCGGATGCATCATGGTCGTCTCCGGAGACGAAGCGGAGCACGCGGTCTCCCTTCTGAAGGCCTCCGGCTTTGATTCGCAGATCATAGGCGTTGTCGTGAAAGGAAACAAGGAGGTAACGTATGACTAGGGTCAAGAGGTTTGTGCGAAAGCTTTTTACGCCCATCACGATTATGTTAATCCCCCACAGTAAATCAGAACCTTTCAGTCTGAAGATCCCTTCCATAGGAATCGTGCTGTCTGTTGCCCTGTGGCTTACAGGTTCGTTCTATGTCCTGTCCGTTGCGGTCGATACCTTTGAGTATCGCAAGATGAAGGAGAAGGTGAACTATTATTCGGGTCAGTTTCTTGAACTGAACGCCACGATGAACGCCCTGAGAAAGGCGGAATCCGAATTCAGGCAGCTCTTTTCCCTCGGCTCAAAAGAAAAAGTGCTGGAGAACGTGCATTATTCAGGCGACAGCGGTTCAATCGACATGGAAGCCCTGAAGGGCCAGATCAAAAGCACCATGGAACGGGTGAAGGACATCAGGGAATACCTGAAGGAGCAGAAAGACGTCTATCTTGCGACGCCGAAGGGGTGGCCCGTCCCCGGCAGTGTTACCTCCGCTTACGGGGTGAGGGAAAACCCTTTGCATGGGGGCCGTGATTTCCACTCGGGAGTCGACATTTCCGTAAGTCAGGGCACTCCTGTCAGGGCCACGGCCGATGGCGTGGTCAGTTTTTCCGGATGGAGCGGCGGCAGCGGGAACCTGGTCGTCCTCGAACACGGCTTCGGCTATTCCACCTTCTATGCCCATAACAAGGACACCGTGGTGAGCGTAGGCCGGCGTGTGAAAAGAGGAGAGATTATCGCACATTCCGGTACGACCGGAAGCAGCACCGGTCCGCATTCCCATTACGAGATATGGAAGGAAGGGAGACATATCAACCCCGCACCGTTCATGGAAGGGAGGTCATAGAATGTTTTCGAAGAATACCGAGAAACTGGAGTCGCTCGTCGGCACGAACTCGCATTTCAAAGGGGATATCAAGTCCAAAGGGACGCTCAGGATAGACGGCTCGGTCGAGGGAAACATCGAGGCTGATTGGCTTATACTCGGAGAAAAGTCAACGCTGAAGGGGGACGTCACCGCCAGGGGTATCATCGTCGGGGGCAGGGTGGAGGGCACTATCTCGGCCAGGGAAATACTCGAAATCAAGTCGAAAGGTCAAGTCATCGGGGAGATCTCTGCGGCGAAGCTGACTGTGTCGGAGGGCGGCGTACTCGATGGGCGCACGACTATGAACAGGGAAGGGTCGAATGTGGTCGAACTTCCGACGAAGGAGAGGGCCGGGTAACAGGTCGGCGGCACAGAGTCTCCGTGCTCTTCTCGCCCTGTTCCGAGGCTTTTGTCTCTTTACTTTGTTGTAGGGAAGGGAAGGCATCCCTCAGGCCTAGGCAAGTCCCTCACGGCTTACTTGCGTAGACGAAAACAATCGTGGTATTTTTATGGATGCCCGGAAAGCGCTTTTATATAGAGACCTTCGGCTGCCAGATGAATGTCCACGATTCAGAAAAGATCTCGGGAGTCCTGAGCCGCGAAGGATATCGTGCCGCCGACAGCGCGGGAGAATCGGACCTCATTGTCTTCAATACCTGCAGCATCAGGCACAAGGCAGAGCAGAAGTTCTTCAGCCGGCTCGGAAGGATCAGGAAGCTTAAAAAGAAGAACCCGAACCTCAGGATCGCGGTAGCAGGATGCATTGCGCAGCAGCAGGGCGAAAAGGTATTGAAAAGGGCTCCCTATGTCGATTTCGTTTTCGGTCCCCAGAATATCCATCTCCTCGCCGACCTTGTAAGAAGGAGCGCTCCTACGGTCGCCGACGGCGACAACCCCGGCCTTGCTGAAAAGGACCTGCCTGCAATCAGGGCGTCGGGCAGCAGGGCCTGGGTCGCGGTCATGTACGGCTGCAATAATTTTTGCAGCTACTGTGTTGTGCCTTACACAAGGGGAAGGGAAAGGAGCAGACCTTCGGCGAACATCCTCAGGGAGATAGAAGAGCTTGCCGAAAGGGGATTCAGGGAAGTGACCCTTCTCGGTCAGAACGTGAATTCATACAGGAGCGAGATAGGTTTTCCGGAATTGCTCGAAAAGATCAATTCCGTTGCCGGAATCGAACGGATCAGGTTCGTTACCTCCCATCCGAGAGATCTCTCGGAGAGGTTGATATCGGCCATAGGGGAACTCGAAAAGGTATGTGAGCATTTTCATCTCCCCCTTCAGTCCGGCTCAACGAGGATTTTGGAGTCGATGAACCGAGGTTATTCCTATGACGAATACCGCCGCAGGATCGACCGCCTGAGAAGCAAAGTTCCGGGGATTTCCCTCACAACGGACATAATTACAGGTTTCCCCGGTGAGACGGATGCCGACCACCAGCAGACGATTTCCGCACTCGCGGACGTTGAGTTCGATGGCATATTCGCCTTTAAGTTCTCTCCGAGGACCGGGACAGCAGCCGCTGTAATGAATCCTCAAGTTATGGATGAAATAAAATCACGCAGGATCTTGGAGATACTTGAGGTCCAGGATGAGATCACGTTGAAACTAAATAAAAAACTTGAAGGTTCAGTTCAGAAAGTATTGGTTGAGGGTCTGAGTGAGACGGACAACAAGGTGCTGAGCGGAAGGACAAGGTCGAACAAGATTGTGAATTTCGTCGGAAACGCCTTCTGCATCGGCTCGACCGTTCCGGTAAGGATCGTCAGAGCGAGAAAACATTCCCTGGACGGGGAACCCCTGTGAAGGTAGCTATCATCACGTTGGGTTGCAAAGCGAATCAGGCAGAAAGCACGCTCATAGAGGCCGGTCTGCGCGGAAACGGCTGCGAAATTGTCGACCTTTGCGATGAGCCGGACCTCTGCATCGTAAATACCTGCTCAGTCACTTCTAAGAGCGATTATCAGTCAAGGCAGATGATACGAAGGGCGTCGAGGAGTGTCTCCGACGTAATAGTGACAGGGTGTTATGCAGAACTTAACGCAAATGCGGTCAGGGAAATGGACGGAGTAAAAGCAGTAGTTGAAAACTACAATAAGTCTCGTATTGTCGGAATGTTAACTGATAATTTCTCACCTGTTTCATTAAATGTGGGCTCGTATTCAAAGAGCAGGTTCTTTCTGAAAGTGCAGGACGGCTGCAACAATGCATGCAGTTACTGCGTGATACCGAGAGCAAGGGGAAGATCTAGAAGCGTCGATCCCGGACAGATAATCGCGACCGTAGAAGAGATCTCCGATAATCACCGGGAGCTTGTAATGACAGGGATTCATTTGGGAACTTATGGTTATGACTTAAGACCTAAGATATCACTTTCATATCTTCTAAAATGCGTTCTCTCTAGAACAAAAATAGCTAGAATAAGGCTGAGCTCGCTCGAAATAGGGGAAATCGACGACGAGCTCCTCGAAATCCTTTCAGATGGAAGAATTTGCAAGCATCTGCATATTCCTCTACAAAGCGGTGATGACGAGATTCTGGTGAAGATGAAGAGAGGCTACACATCCCGCGACTTCTCAACGGGCATACACCGCATACGTAGAAGGTTTCCTGAGATTGGGCTTGGTACCGATGTTATAGGCGGCTTCCCCGGGGAGGGAGCAGACCAATTTGCAAAGACGAAAAACCTTATTGAAAGGCTTCCGATTTCGTATCTGCACGTCTTTCCCTATTCGGACCGGCCGGGTACCCCCGCTTCACTCATGACGGCGAAAGTCGATGCGGCTGAAAAAAAGGAGCGGTGCGCTTCGCTCCGGGCACTATCCGAGGCTAAGAGAAAGGCCTTTATGTCTCAGCAGATCGGCAGAAGGCTTGATCTGCTTATCGAAGAGAGACTGAATGAGGATTGCTTTGTCGGCACAACCGGGAACTACCTGAAAGTAAGGGTGCATCTGCAGCGTCCCTTAGGGAAAGATATTGTCGTTGTAAGGATAAACGGCATCGGAAAAGAGCCACTCCTCGGAGAGCTCATAGAAGATGCATAACAGGCCGTTTATTAAGCTTTCTTAATCTGCCTAATTCCTGCTCATATCCGTGCAAACCATAGAGGGAATGCCGATCCGGCATGTTTTCTTGTCAATTAATAACATTTTATTCACAATTGCTGTTTGGATAGTATGTCTGATAAGATATATTATGTAAAATGCCTTCCGTCGGCAGCAAACTTGAAGTTCTTTCCATTCACCCTTCCGCATCCATCCCTGGTTCCCTTTAGACATCACTTTGAATCGTTGTCGCCTCATCCCCTTCCAACGGTTCCGGACTGCCGCCATTTCCTCTCGGGACGATCGTCTCATTTTCCACCGGATGCGCGCGTTCCTCCGGGTCGACAAACTTTGGTGCTAACAAAGCGACTCTCGCGCATCACAGGTGGTCTTTTGGCAGGAATGTCACGAGCTATGCAGTAAAAAACAGGTATTAACTGGCTAATATCATCCATTACATGAGGATGACAAGTTTCGTCTGAGAACATGGAAGAATGCGTGGATCGGCTTATCCCAGCGTCACGATATACCTCTTTACAAAATGGCCGTGTCGGATGAAGGCTGATCTTACTGTAGAAAAAAGACCTACACCTCCGTCGTCGCCTGCCCTACGGCCCAGTAAAGCGAGCCTGACCTAAAACGACATAAAATCAAGTCGTTACCGCAGTCCATACCCCTTGCCTTGTACTATGTAAAATACAGGGCAGGGTCACGCAGCCTTCTGCATTACCAGTCTTAATTGCCTAACCACCTCCCGGAGAAACGCAGGAAGGTCCGAAGGCTGCCTCGACGTCACCAGGTTTCGATCGACAATCACCTCTTTGTCTTCGTAAAGACCCCGGAGTTCTTCATCTCTTCTGCAACCGATTTGTAACAGGTAGCGTGTCTTCCCTTCAGAAGACCTGCACTTATGAGGATCTGCGGGCCATGGCATATCGCAAAGACGGGCTTGTTCTTTACGAAGAAATATCTCGCTATCTCGAGCGCCTCCTCATCTTTCCTGAGCGTCTCCGGCGCCCTACCCCCAGGCAGAAACAAAAAATCATACTTGCCAGGGTCGACCTCTCTCAGCGTCCTGTCTACGTCCACTTCATAGGCATGTTTTCCCTTTATTTTCCCTTGCATTATCGAAGCGATCTCTGCATCGATTCCCTCCTCCCGGAACCGGTAATAGGGAACAAGCAGTTCGGTATCCTCGAAATTATCTGCGCTTAAAATCAATCCTTTCATCTCTTTTTACCTTCTTTCCGCATAGTCTGCATCTTGGAAAATGGGTTCTTCCCATTCCCTTCTTTTATTGTATCATGCGCAAAAGATTGCTTAAAACATTTTTTGGGCTCCCAAAAGCGTATCGCGAATCCCGTAAGCAGGCGAGACCGTCGGAAAGGGTTTCACTGCCCGACCTTATAGTCGGTTGCCCTGCGATTTGTTCAATTTCTTCCAGACGAGGATTATCATACCTGACGAAACAAGTGAAACGGCGAGCAGTCCGCCGGACACGGCCGCGTGATTCAGCAGCGAAGGCTCAAGCAGCAGTACGGCGCCGAGGAAGAGCATCATCATGCCCGAGACAAGCTTCAAGACCTGTCCCTGCCATTCCGTGAACTTTCGAGCCCCGAGGGTGACGACGAAGATCACCACAATCACCGATAGAGGGATAACATAAATTACGTTGTAGAGACCGAGGTATAGATAATACTGGGATGCAGAGAGCTCACGCAGGGTCAATGCCCGCGTATAGACCATAGGAAAGCCCGCCGTGCAGAGAAGTTCGTACGTATTTGCCGCTATCGCGAGTATCACCGTTCCCGCAAGCATCGAAGGCAGGGAGGTCTTCTTGAGGAGACCCCTCGCACGGTCGAACAGCTTCGGCCTTGCCATGTCGGGAATGACAAGGGAAACCCCTTTTTTAAAATAGAAAAAGTCCTTAATGTTGATCGCGGCGATCATCAGGGCGATCACGCCTGCGACGATTGTTATCGCCCTGAGCCGGCCGAAGAGGAGAAAAATATTCAGCCATGCGGACATGAAAAGAAAATAGATGAATCCGGAGAAGAAGACGAAGGTGCCTCCGACGAGCAGCATCACTTTTCTCGATCGGGCATATACGAGAATGCTCAGCAGAAGAAAGAGCACAAAAAAGGCGCAAGGATTAAAGCCGTCCATGCCCGCGATAACCGCGGTCAGGAGGGGCAAGGACATCTTCTCGAAGGGTATGCTGCCGAAAAAAGGGAGTCGGATCGTCCCTCGTCCGTCCCGTGCAATTCCTTGCGGCTCGACACGCGCGGGCGTTCGGGGGGAAGTTTTTCCGCCCCTCTCCGTCCCACCCCCCGCAGCGATCCGACCCGATAGCCTCTCAGACGGGGTTTTTTCTTCGGTCCTCGCTGCTGCCGGCGGCTCTTGCTCCGCCGGACCGGCCGTCTCTGCCTTTGCCTTCTCATTCTCCCGGGCGGTTCCGTGCAATCTGTCCGCAGGACTTCTGCATCCATGCGCAACACAATATGCGACCTTTTCCTCTATTGTTTTTCCCGTCACCTCCTCACTCAGATATCCTATAATCGGCTCGAAGTTGCCGATGAAGACGGCAGGTACCCCTTCGGGCTTCCTGCCGTGAGAAGCAGCCAACTGCGCGAACAGTGCTGCATTTTCAACGTGATACCAGACTTCATATGATTGTATTTCGACTTCCGGATACTTCTTCTCGATTCGCGTAAGAAATGCTTTCTCGCGCTCGCAATGAGGGCATCCATTTCCCCAAAAGAAAAAGAGAAGGACCTTGTCCCCCGCGTCCGCGGCGCCAAGCGTTCCTGTCAGAAGGAGGAACGCCAGAGCTGCGCAGAGGATTATTGTTTTTCTTCTCTTCTCAGCCATCGCCCTCACCTCAAATTATAGCACTTTGAGCTTCATCGCCCTATCGGAATATCCTTCTCCATCACATTTGCCGATTCAAGCAGGTGTATATCTATAGATAATAAAGAGGCAATGGAGCGAGAATGAACACGGGGACTCTATCCCGCCGATACCTCAGAAGAAAGAAGACTGGCGAGGCGGGCAGGGTAGTCCGAAAAGACTTTTGCGGCGATTCCTTACGGCATCGGAAGTCACGCAACTTTTGGGGAAGTGCAAATTACCATCCGGTGAAGTACTGCAAACCTGACGCCATGCGCTGATCAGAGCCTATCGCCTTAAAAGGCTTTGAGGGATGCTCTGCCCCCGTTTGCGATATCAATTATGTCTTAGGAGCGGAGCGAGAATGAAAACAGGACCTCTGTCCCTCCACTTGCCTTCGGCGATATAAGGCTGTATTCTGATAGACAGGAAGGAAAATGAAATGGACGTGAAGGATCAAGCCCTGGAGGTGCTACGGAGACTGAAGAAGCAATACCCTCATGCGAAGACTGCCCTCAACTTCAGAAATCCTTTCGAGCTTCTCGTAGCGACGATCCTCTCCGCACAGACGACGGATGCCCACGTGAACAAGGTTACAGAAGGGCTGTTCATGAAGTACGCGTGCATAAAGGATTACGCGGATGCGCCCATCGAAACTCTCGGCAAAGATGTGAGTTCGATAAATTTTTACAGAACCAAGGCAAAGCACATCCGGGAGGCGGCGCGCATTATCGTCGAGAAATTCCACTCTGAAGTCCCGAAGACGATGGATGAGCTCACTAGTCTTCCGGGGGTTGCCCGCAAGACAGCCAATATCGTGCTGTCAAACGCCTTCGGCCTCCATGAAGGAATTGCAGTGGACACCCACGTGAAACGCGTCGCTTACCGGCTCGGCCTTACGAGGAATGAAGACCCGCTGAAAGTCGAGAGAGATCTCATGGCGATCGTGCCCCGGAAGCAATGGGGTCCCTTCTCCCATCTTCTCATCCTTCACGGGCGGGAGATTTGCCAGGCAAGAAAGCCGAAGCACAAGGAATGTCCCCTGTATAGCATCTGTCCTTCGCGAGACCTATAAGAAATCCTATCCGGAAAGGGGATCGGCTTCTGCCGAACGCCGGGCCCGCTACTTCAGTCTCGACTCGACGGTCCTCCAGTCTATGTTCCTGAAAAAGGCTTCTATGTAATCTGCACGCTTCAGGCCGTAATCGAGCATAAAGGCATGTTCGAATACGTCCATGATCAAAAGGGGATTGCCGCCGGCCGGATGCGAGACGTCATGCTCATTTATCCAGAAGTTGATAAGTCTGCCGTTCGAGGTGTCCTGGTACAACACTGCCCAGCCGATACCGCGCATAGCCCCTGTCGCCCTGAAATCCTTTTCCCAATCCGCAAGGCTGCCGAAATCGGCCGCAAGTTTTCCGGCAAGCTTTCCCCCCTCGTCTATGCCGCCTTTACCTCCGAGATTCTCGAAATAATATTCATGAAGCCTCATCCCGTTGAACTCCCATCCGAGCCTCCGCTTGAGCTCGGCGTATTCCGGTGTGGAAGTCCTGCCCTCTTTCAGCATAGCACCGAGGATTTCGAGTTCCTTGTTCGTGTTGCTCACATATCCCTGGTATAGCGTGAAATGATTTCTCAGGAGCGTTTCGCTGAAGCCCTCCATCCCGATCAGTTCAGCGTAGTCCTTTGCAGCATATGCCATTTTCTTCTCCTCCTTTTTCTGTTCGCCTTTTTCCGCATCACAGAACAGTCTGAAAGATAGTATCTCCCGCAGTGAACCGGGCGCTTTGCGGTCCTTGCACTAAGCTTACCCTAATTGCGCGAGTTGTCAAGGCGGTGTAGAGAGCGACAAGCGGCTTCGGCCGCGCCATAAACGCGACGGACTACGGGCGCGGCGGTTTCCCGAGAAAGTCTCTGAGGGCTTCAGGAGAAGAGATCGCTTCATAGCAGGACCCCCTGCCGCAGGGAGTGACCAGGCCCCTGTCCTCTCCATAAGTGATGGTGATAAAGGGATTTGGGCTTGCAAGGGCTGCCTTTGCAAGAGGGCTTCCGGGCGGAGTCTCGAGATGAAGCCTGATCATGGTGAAAGAGTCATTCACGGCACGCAGAAAATATCCGGAATGAATTCCCATGTCCTTCGCCCTCAGTGAAAAGGACTCCAGCGCGGTCTGTGCGTACCGGTAGTATTGCTCGCCCCCGGGCGCATAGGAAAGTTTGAGCAGGTTGATGACAGCAAGGGAGTTTGCCGAAGGATGAGGAATGTCCTCGATGCCCTTGAGTCTTACCCCGGCAAGTTCATAGTCGGTATCGAAGAAACCCCCTCCTTTCTTGTCCCAGAAACGAGCGATGCACTGCTCCATGAACTCCCCCGCCCGAGCGCGGTAAACGAGGTCGCCCGTCACCTCATAGGCCGCGATGCAGGCATCGATCAGGTGGACATAGTCGTCGAGCAAGGCCTTCACGCCCTCCGTATGAAGGAGTTCACTCCGGCTGACGTGAGTTCCGAGTATCCTCGCGAGGCTCCTGAGGGCGGCGTCCCTCGCCTGCTCATCCCCGAGCGACCTGGAGGCCTTCAGATGTGCGGAAACGAGCATTCCATTCAGTGACGTATAGAAAGTCCTGTCGACAAGCGGCGCTTCTCTTCCGGACCTGGCTCTGAGGAGTTTCTCTTTGCCGGCGCTGATGATCTGACGCACGCGCTCCGCGTCGACTCCCGTCGCGCGCGCGATTTCCTCGGGCTCTCTTGCGACGGAGAGCACCTTCTTCGACCGGTCGTGATGCATCGAGCCCCTCTCGTGCAGGAGATGGAGCGAGAGAATCCGGTATTCTTCGTCGTTCAGCGCCTTCTTGAACTCTTCTTCACTCCAGGTGAAGTACCCGCCTTCGTCTTCAGGGGTGACATCGGCGTCCTGGCTCGAGAAGAAGCCACCCTCCGGATCGGACAATACGTCCCTCACAAACCGTATGATATCTTCTGCCACATCCCTGAAGTACCCGTGCCCGAACAGGCCGTACGCCTCACTATAATTCCTCAGGAGCCAGGCATTGTCGTCGGCCATCTTTTCAAAGTGAGGTATCGCCCACGCTTCGTCGACCGAATACCGGTGAAACCCGCCCCCCAGATGGTCGTGGAAACCGCCCTTCGCCATCGCCAGCAGGGTCTTCTTCACGGCATACCCTGTCGCTTCACTACGCGTCAGGAAGTGCCGGCCCATCAGGAATTCGAGCGCTCCCGGCATCGGAAACTTCGGCGCAGATGCGAACCCCCCGTTCTGCGCATCGAACTCGGACAGGATCGCTGCTTCGCCTTCGTCGACGTAGGCCCCGTCCACCTTCTCCGGAGCGAATGCCTCGGGTTTGAGAAACTCCATAAGCCTTTGGACGTATTCGGAGATCTCTCCCTTTCGCGATTTATAGAATTCAACGACCGTCCGTATTACTTTCTTGAACCCGGGCCGCCCCATGCCGTCTTCGGGAGGGAAATAAGTCCCCCCGAAAAAGGGCTCCTTGTCGGGGGTAAGGAAGACGCTCAACGGCCACCCTCCCCCTGCTCCCATAGTCGCCACCGCCTTCTGGTAGATCCTGTCTATGTCGGGCCGCTCGTCCCTGTCCAGCTTTATATTGATGCAATTGGCGTTCAGAAGGGCGATCACTTCGTCATCTTCGAAGCACTCCTTCGCCATCACATGGCACCAATGGCACCATATGGCTCCGGAGCTGAGGAATACGGGGCGGTCCTCAGCCTTTGCCCTTTCGAAAGCCTCTTCCGACCAGGGATACCAGTCGATTCTCTGATAGGCCGAATGTCTCAGGTAGGTGGCCCTCTCACCGGAAAGTCGGTTCATTTCACCACCTTCAGGAACCGCTTCAGCGCAAAGCCTGCTCTGACCATCTCCTTCGCGCGCGTTATTTTCTCCTTATCCGCAATCCTTGTCTTTCCCATCACCGCTTCGATCCTGTCTACGGTGGTGAAGGTGTCTTCGGCGACGGAAATGATCGGAATGCCCTTCATCTGTGCCTTGCCGATCACCATGTCGTTCGTGTAGAGGCCGCCCGTAAGGACAATGCATTTCGTCGAGGTCTCTATTGCGGCGAGTTGTATATCGGAGCGGTGCGCTCCCGTGATCACGGCCTTGTTCGGAATCCTTCTGAAGTACTTGAGGGCGCTGTCCACATCCATGGCGCCGATCGAAAAACTCTCGACGAACTCCCCGAGACGGT
Organism: Nitrospirota bacterium; assembly: GCA_023475105.1. Classification (GTDB taxonomy): domain Bacteria; phylum Nitrospirota; class Thermodesulfovibrionia; order Thermodesulfovibrionales; family UBA9159; genus JAMCWJ01. The sequence continues at coordinate 6,750 of JAMCWJ010000037.1, read as the reverse complement.
CCTCACAGCAGAGCACCTTGCCGTGCAGGACCTCGTTCAGTTGTGCCACCGTGAGCGCTTCGAGAAGGCTGTCCCTCTGAAAGACCCCGAATATCTTCACCCCTTTCTTTTCGAGGAAGGGTTTCACCGTACCATTCACGTGGGTGAGCGCGTTTGCGGGTACCTTGTTTATGACCGCGCCCGCGCACTGTTTTCCGAGAAGGCAGGCAACGCCGAAGAGGGAGTCGGCGGAGACCTCGCCCGACCACGCCTCGACGATCAGGGCATGGGCCCTCATCTCTTCCGCCAGGCTCAGCGCATTGATGTGGAGCAGGGCCCCGTCGAAAAGATCGGCGCCCCCTCCGATGATCACGAAATCTTTGTTCTTCAGGGACCTGAAGGCGGAGAGCACCTGTTTCTTCGCCTCTCTGATCCTCCCCTGAAACATGAGGGTCTGCGTCTCATAGGTCAGAACAAAAGGTGAAATCACATTCAACGGGTCCGGGAGAGAGAGAGCCTCTTTTATAAAAACGGCATCGATGTCGAAGACGTCCCTCCCCTTTTTCACCGGCGTCTTTCCGACGGGCTTGATATATCCGACCTTGTAGCCTTCCTCCATCAGCGCGAGGGAAAGTCCCAGGGCGATGAAAGTCTTGCCTGAATAACTTTTGTTGGACACTATGAATATCGGAACCATACACGTCCTCCTTGCCTCTCAGAAGGCCCCTTATAAGGATTTCCCCCCTCACCGGGGAGGGCTTATTCCGCTTCCCGCCGCTCGAGAATAATCCTTGCGTCCAGGGCGACCGCTCCTTTTTCCATGACCACGAAGGGATTGATATCGAGCTCATGGATGACGGGGAAATCGCTCACCAGACACGAGAGCCTTACGATCCCGTCGACTACCGCCCCGGTGTCGACAGGCCTTTCTCCCCTCGCCCCTTTCAGAAGAGCGGCCGTCCTGATTTCGCCCGTCATCGCCGACGCCTCGCGGCGCGAAACAGGCACGATCCTGAAGGAGACATCCTTCAATACCTCCACGTAGATCCCTCCGAGACCGAACATGATCATATGTCCGAAGGTACGGTCGAACGTGACGCCTACGATCACCTCCTTGCCGCCTTTCACCATCTCGTAGACCGTGACGCCGCTCACAAACGCATCAGGCATAAGCCTGTTTACGTTCGATGTGATCTCGGCGAAGGCGTCCTCTGCCTCTTTCCTCGTGGCTATGTCCAGCTTCACCCCGCCGACGTCGGTCTTATGGAGTATGTCCGGAGAGGAGACCTTCATTGCCACGGGGAACCCGATCCGCGAAGCCGCGTGGGACGCCTCACGCGAAGTCTTTGCCAGGGACCTTTTCGGAAAAGTGAATCCGTACCCCGCAAGGATCCGCAGCGCATCGTCCTCACCGAGGCGGAACCGTCCCTCTTTCAGAAAACCTTCGATCAGGCCGTGAACCATTTCCTTCCGGGCGGAACAGCTTTGCGGCGGTTCTTCCCCGAGGTTTTTCCACTGCGCGTAGTCGCTCAGACTCTTGAAGGCCTTCACCGCCGTCTCCGGATAGGGGTAGTTCGGTATGGAGCAGGCTTTGAACTTTTCAGTCGAATCCCTGACCCTCAGCTCTCCCATAAATGACGTGAGAATGGGTTTGTCCGTCTTCCCGGAAGAGGAGATGACGATGTCCGCGGTGTTTTCGACGTCCACCATCGCTTGCGGCGTCAGGATCACAAGTATCCCATCGACCAGGGGGTCGGGGATCGCCTTTTCGAGGACCGCGGCATAGCGATCCGAGCGCGCATCCCCTATGATGTCGACCGGGTTGTAGAGGGACGCATTCGCCGGCAGCAGCGCCGCCAGAGATTCGATCGTCTCCTTCGACATCTGTGACAGCCTTAGGCCGAGTCTTTCCGAGGCATCGGCAGCGATGATCCCCGGGCCGCCCGCATTGGTGATTATCAACAGCTTGTCACCCCGGGGCAGTCTCCCTGCGGCAAAGGCCAGGGCCGTATCGAAGAGGTCTTGCATCCCGTCGGCCCGTATGATGCCGCTCTGGGCAAAGGCCGCGCGGAACGCCGTCTCAGAGCCTGCCAGGGCCCCGGTATGTGAGGAAGCCGCCCTTGCGCCAGCTGCGGTGCCTCCGGACTTCAGAAGGATGATCGGCTTTGTCCGCGTCGCTTTCGACGCGCTCGCAAGAAATCTCTTGCCGTCAACCACGTCTTCAATGTACCCCAGGATCACGTCCGTCCCGGGGTCATTCACGAAATACTCGATAAAGTCGATTTCATTCAGGTCTGTTTTGTTCCCCAGGCTTATGAATTTCGAAAACCCGATATCGTTGCCGATGGCCCAGTCGAGGACCGCTATCCCGAGTGCGCCGGACTGCGAAAAGAAGGCGATCCTCCCCTTCGGCAGCATTCCTGCTGCAAAGGTGGCGTTCATGTCGTTTGCAGTATTGATAATGCCGAGGCAGTTCGGACCGAGCATCCTGATATCGTGCTCCTTGGCGATCCGTTTCAACTCGATCTCCCGCTTCATTCCCTCCGGACCCGACTCCTTGAATCCGGCAGAGATAATCACTGCGGCGCCGACCCCTGCGCGTGCACAGTCGAGCAGGGCGTCGGCTACGAACCTCGCAGGCACAGCAATCACGGCAAGGTCTACATCGCGCCGAATGTGCGCAATTCTCGGAAAAGCCTTCACCCCGCTGATCTCGCCCCCTGCGGGATTGACCGGATAGAGTTCGCCCCTGTAATGGAACCGGAGGAGATTGTTCAGGACCGCATAGCCGACCTTCTGCGGATCGTGAGAGGCGCCGATCACCGCAATCGCGCGAGGTTCGAAGAGCGAGTCGAGCATATCATAATTGTACTCCGGGGGGGTCTGCGAAGCAAGGCTCGCGTCGGCTGGTCTCGCGAAAATCAGAGGAAAAACAGGACCCTATCGAATGGCGAACACAGACCGTGCCGCGTGAGGGCCCTCCTCTAAGGTTCTTCATCGAGAAAACACTGCGGGTCCTGCGCCAGGAAGTCCTCTTTGCCCATCGACTGCGCATACGCATACGCAATCGCCCTGCATCCCCTGCAGCTGGCCCATCGCTCACATGTCGCGCACTTCCCGCTGTAGCGCTTCTTGTCTCTGAGCGCTTCCATGACGCCGGACGAGGCCCACACCTCTCTTATCGCGTCTCTTCTCACATTTCCGATCGGGATCGGCAGCCTTCTGCATGGGGTCATCGTGCCGTCAGGGAGGATCGTGAAGCCCGACAGCCCTGCGGCGCAGCCCCCTGTCGGTATGGAACCGGAAGCGGAGGCGCCGGCGCCCGAGGAAAATTGGGAAGCGACAGGGTCTCCGGTGACTATATCGAGACCGGTAACGTCCTGAGAAAATATCGCGCCATACAACTCTCTCACCTTCTCTTTCGGGAGCATCCTGTTCAGGAGACCCGCACCCCGGCCGGAAGGGACGAGACGGGAAAAGCCGAGCCTCTCAACGCCGAGGTAGGAGGAGAGCGTAATCATATCCATGAAATGTTCCGCATTGAGGTCGGAAAGGGTGACATTCAGAGTCACCTTTACGCCGGCCTCCAGGAGATGCCGCACTCCCTTCACCGAAGAGGCGAAACTCCCTCTGCCTCTGATCGAGTCATGGATCTTTTCAGGTCCTTCCATGCTCACCTGGACGCCTTTCACACCGAGCCAGGAAAGCAGCTTCGCCTTCTTCTCGTCGATAAGGGTGCCGTTCGAAAGGAGGTATACGTCGAAGTGACGCCTCCTAAGTTCTTCGAGTACCTCGTAAAGGTCCCTGTAAAGAAAGGGCTCGCCTCCCGTGATGCTAAAACTGGGTGAGAAGGCGATACCATAGGCCTCGGACCAGACTTCCAGCATCTCTGCGATCTCGTCCGTGACCTTCTTTATTTCATTAAAGTGCATCTCGTCCGTTTTCTTGCCGGACTGATAGCAATGGGTACACCGGAGATTGCACTTTTCCGTGAGATGCCATTGGACAAAAAACTCGTGCGTCTCATTGAGTGACATCCGTTACCTCACCTGCGATGGATCGACACCTGCTAAATGCAAGGGGCAGATACTGCCGGGGCTTCCGATTGTCGGCAGCAAACCCTGCAATACCCGCCGGTCAATACCCTGAGGGAATTCAGCAACGTTAGCTCTTTCAGCTCTTTCATTTGTGGCATACCTTGCCGGGGTTCTCTTTCACGGCCTTGCTGAAATCGCTCCAGAAGGCAGCCTCCTTGACAAGTGCCTTTTTGCTCACTGTCTTTTTCACCCTTCTCACCTCCTTCCCGCAGCGGGAATCGCCTCTTCGTAAAACGAGTATGGCTTCCTTTCTTCATACTAGCAGTTCCCTCTTTTTTGTCAACAGAGAACAAGGTCGGGACACGCAGACCCTGGTCCCCTACGTGACGAAGATGGTCGCTTTTTTCAGTTCTTCATTGAGCGCGTGGATCTGCCTATGGTGTTTTGTCTCATCTTCAAGGAGCGCAGAGAGAATGTAACGCGTCACGGCAAGCCCACTCTTCTTGAGGGCTTCGTTTGCGAGCGCTATCGACTTCGCCTCTACTTCCATGTGTCTGTTCAGCATCGCGACGACAGGGGCGAGTTCGTCGGGGCTCAGATGCACCGCCTCCTTCGTCACATTGTCAAGCACCATCTGGAGCATCACCTTGTGTTTCTCTGAGTCGTGTGTAATCATCTCCATCGTTGCGGTTACGAGCGCATTCTTCTCTTTCTTCGCCAGTTCGCCTGCGCTTGCGATAGTTTTGTCCTCCAATTCCTTCCATTCCCTGATCACTTTGAGGAATTCCTCGGTAGTTTCCGCAGCTTTCTTCATTTCCGACAGCCTCCCTGTGTCTATAATCGAAACCACCCGAAAGGTGCTCTGATTCCCTTGTATCACAAAAAAGGGAACCCTTCAACCGGCAGGCAGGGTATCGACATGATTTCGTCCTGCGTCGGGGAGGGGCACACACTATCCCGATTGCAGGGGCATGGGGCAGAGCGATTACGTAGGGATAGGAGACTCAGATCACGAGGAGACCCGTTCCCGGAAGAATAAAGAAAGGGAGGGAAAAGCCTCCCTCCCCTGACGACCCATCAAAACAACTATCCCGGCTTGTCCTTGTTGCCGCTACCCCCGAAAAAACCAAGCTTCTTCATTTCCCTGATCGCCCAGTTGTCTTCGAGGTGTTCGTCACCCGCGACGCCTTCTACCGTCCCCGCATATTCCTTCAGAAAGCAGTAGACGAGTCTCTTCTCCGCGTCGGCGATTGAGGCGGCGGGGTCAGACACATTATCGATAAGGGACCATCGCACGCTCAAGCTTTGCATCATGTCTTCGAGCATCTTTCCGGGAATCTCCTCCTGGACATAGAGGACGAGCCTTTTCCCTTCTGCCGACAGTCTAAGCGGCTGCGCAGGTTCACGCAGACCGATCCCCTTTTCTTTTGCCCATGACGCTATATCGTCCACAAGACGCACCGGAGACACGAAGAATTCCCTTGCGACTTTTCTGAGAGTCTTCCTGTAGTCCTTCGCAAAAACCATCGACCTCTTTGCGCTCCCTTTCATCATCCCTCATCGCTCAGTCGATCTACCGTGAGGTCTGTAACGTAACGTACATTGTGGCGCCGTTCCTGAAAATCAGGAGGAGCAGCGCTTTCTGGCCCTTGCCGAGGGCGTCGCTGAATTCCCTCAGGGTATTGACCGGTCTTCTGTCGACCTCGAGGATCACGTCGCCCCTCTGAATCCCCGCTTCAGAGGCAATACTGCCGGCTTCGACATTGGTGACGACGAGGCCCTCGACCTTTTTCATGCCGAGTTCAGAAGCGATTGCCTGGTTGACCGGCTGGAGGGTAATACCAAGCAGATTCGCTCCCTCCTCGGGGGCCTTGGGGGTTTCCTCTTCTTTCATTTCTCCGACCACGGCGGTGATCTTCTCCTTCTTGCCGTCCCTCAGAATCGTGAATGCCGCCTTTTCCCCGGGGGCCATCAATGCCACCATGCGGGGCAGTTCGTGATAGTCCTTTACCACCTTGCCGTTAAGTTCCAGAATTACGTCTCCCCTCTTGAAACCCGCCTTCTCAGCCGGTCCGTCCGGGACGATGTCGGAGATGAGAGCGCCCTGCTCGCCCGGCAGGCCGAAGGATTTTGCAATTTCCGGAGTCACTTCCTGTATCGACACCCCGAGCCAACCCCTCGTGACCTTTCCCTTCTCTTTCAGCTGAAGGAGTATGTCCTTCGCCATATTGATCGGCACCGCAAAACCGATACCCTGCCCGGTCGCCACGATCGCCGTGTTGATCCCGACTACTTCGCCGTGGAAGTTGATGAGGGGTCCTCCGCTGTTGCCCGGATTGATCGAGGCGTCGGTCTGGATGAAATCATCATAGGGCCCGGCGCCGATCGTGCGCCCCTTTGCGCTCACAATCCCCGACGTAACCGTCTCAGCGAGGCCGAAAGGATTTCCGATTGCGATAACGGATTCCCCGTCCCGCAAGGCGTCCGAGTCTCCCAAGGGCGCGCTGATGAGACTCTCCGGGGCATCGATCTTTATCAGGGCGATGTCCGTCTTCGGGTCTGTCCCGATCACCTTCGCGGGGTACTGCTTTTTGTCCTTCAGTATTACGGTGATGTCTTTCGCCTTCTGTACCACATGATTGTTCGTTACGATATAGCCTTCCTTGTTGATGATGAAGCCCGAACCGAGGGCCTTTCGTTTAAGCTCTCTCGGCTCCTGGTTGCCGAAAAACCG
>JAMCWJ010000108.1 GCA_023475105.1 Nitrospirota bacterium | reverse complement strand
GAAGGAGATCGTGTCCGCCATGTCCCGCGCGGCGGAACGGGCAGGGGTGAAAATAGTCGCCGGTGACACAAAGGTCGTCGACAAGGGAAAAGGCGACGGGATATTCATCAACACCTCGGGCGTCGGCATTGTGTATGAGGGGACCGAAATAAGTCCCTCGAGGATACGGAAGGGCGACAAGGTGCTGATAAGCGGAGAGGCAGGCAATCACGGCATTGCGGTGATGGCGGAGAGAAGCGGCATCACCTTTGATCCTCCCGTTCTGAGTGATACCGCTCCCCTGAACGGACTGGTGAAGGCGATGCTCGGGGTGACGAAGGACATCCGTTTTATGAGGGACCCGACGAGGGGCGGGCTCGCGACCACGCTCAAGGAGGCTGCTGCAGAGTCGGGCAAGTGCATCAGGATCAGGGAGGAAACGATACCTGTGGCTCCGCAGGTGAGGGGGGCATGCGAACTTCTGGGACTCGACCCGCTCTATGCGGCAAACGAGGGGATCCTGATTGCAGTCGTGGCTGAGGAGGCGGCAGAGCCGCTGCAGGCGGCGATGAGGGCGCATCCGTTGGGAAGCAGGACCCGGATCATCGGAGAGGTGGAGGATTCTCCTGCAGAGATGGTGCTTCTCGATACAGCGATCGGAGGCACGCGCATCCTGGAAATGCTGCAGGGCGAGCAGCTGCCGAGGATCTGCTGAATGCGCCGCGCGGTCATCGCGCTTTTGCGGAAAGGAAGTAGACAGCAAGGGTGAGAAGGGCGATGAGGAGCGCGATCTTGCCCAGAAAGATGAAAAGCATGCCGGTCAGGGCGACCAGTGCGACGGTGACGAGAAGGGGCTGCGGCCGCCTGTGTGCCCCGGAGGGTATGCCCTGGGCGTTCCGGAGCTTCCCCGAGGCCTTCCTCCCGAGGAGGAAGAGCAGGCCCAGGAGGAACAGGACGATGATGAAGATGAACGCGGGTACAAGTCGCATTCGTCTAGTCTAAAGGGCGTTCCTGAAAATGGCAAGCTGTGAACGGCACGGCGGGTGCCGGGCCCCGCGAACCCTGTTGAAATTTTGTGTCTACTTGATATAGGTTTAAAACAACGTCAATACTGCAGGAGCAGGGAGGTAGTCGATGCGTTTGAAAATGAAATATGGGGCCGACGGAAAAACGGGCGGAGTTTTTGCCGCTGCCTTTTTCTTGTCGTTCCTTTTTGCGGTCCATTGCTTCGCTTCTCCTCTTCTGGACCGGGTCGTTGCGGTGGTGAACAAAGAAGTGATCACCTGGAGCGAGCTTTACCGGGCCATGGAGTTCGAGGCGAGCGGTGCGATGAAAGCGCTGAGCGACGAGGAACGGAAGAAGGTCTTCAAGGAGAATGAGGCGAGCTTTCTTGAAAGCATGATAGACAAGAAGCTCCAGCTCCAGTTCGCGCGGAGCCTCGATATCGGCGCGGCCAAGGAAGAGATCGACGAAACGATCAACGGCATCAAGAAGAAGTACGCCATGAGCGATAAGGACTTCCAGGAATCGCTGAAGAAGGAAGGGTTTACGTATGACGAGTACCGGAAGCGCCTCTCGGAGCAGATCATTTTGAACAAGCTCGTGGGGCAGCAGGTGAGGAACAGGATCGTCGTGACGGAAGAAGAGGTGAATGACTACATCGCGAAGAACAGCAGCGGCGAATACAAGGTGAGACAGATATTTTTCAGGAAGCCGGAAAAGGAAAACGACAGAAAGACTGTCGAGGCCAAGGCCGAAGAGATACTGCAGAGATTAAAAAACGGGGATGACTTCGCCTCCCTTGCCTTCCGGTATTCCGAGGACTCTTCCGCGAAGACGGGAGGGGAGCTCGGGTTTATCAGGAAGGAGGATCTCGGAAAGGAGTTCCTCGATGCGCTTTCCGGGATGTCCGAGGGGGATGTAAGCAGACCGTTCTGGACCGCGCGGGGACTTCACATCGTGAAGCTCGAAGAGAAAGTGGGTGGAAAAGACGTGAGTGAATTCAGAGAAAGTGTAAAGAAGAAGCTCTTCGATAAGCGGTTCGAGCAGAACTACAGAAGCTGGGTCCGGGGCTTGAGAGAAAAGGCATTTGTGGAGGTGAGGCTTTAAATGGGAAGAGTGTCTCTCGGCATACTCGCATCGGGACGGGGTTCGAATTTTCAGGCGATCGTCGATGAGATAGAGGCGGGGAAACTGAACGCTTCCGTAAAGCTTCTGATCGTGGACAATGCCGGGGCCTATGCGAGAGAAAGGGCGAAGAGGCACTCTATCGAACATCTCTTCCTCGATGCGGAAGGATTTCCGACGAAGGAAGAGTTTTTTTCGAGAATATCCGAAGAGTTCCGGAAGCGCGGCGTGCAGCTGGTGGTGCTTGCGGGGTTCATGCGGGTCGTCAGGAGACCCTTGCTGGATGCATTTCCCCTGAGGATCATGAATATTCACCCGGCCCTTCTCCCCTGCTTTCCCGGCCTGCACGGGCAGAAACAGGCTGTCGAATACGGTGTGAAACTGAGCGGTTGTACCGTGCATTTTGTCGACGAGGGGATGGATACCGGACCGATCATCATCCAGGCGGCGGTACCCCTTGCACCCGACGACACAGAAGAGTCGCTTTCTGAAAGGATCCTGGAACTGGAACACAAAATCTTTCCTGAAGCGATCAGGCTGTTCTCTGAAGGAAGGCTGAAGGTGGAGGGCAGGGTGGTGAGGATTACGGGGCACAGGGTGAATGGGGAAGCTATCGTCAACCCACCCCTTTCGTAGCCCTTTGGAGACGGCACGATGGAACAATGGCCGACATTGGAGGAACAGATCAGGGAGGCGGGTATCTATTACCCGCGTTCCTATGACGTCGCCTACAGGACAGGGTTCGTGCTTCAGTCTGCCGGAGCCGCCGGATTTGCCGTTTTCTCTGCGGCAGAGGCGCCCTCTCCGATCATCCCCCTTGCGCTTTTCGAGGCGGGAATTGCCATTTCGGCGGTCTTCCTCCTTGTGTGGCGGTCGGGAATAAAGCATTTCATTCTTCGGGCTGTCTTTGCCGGGGGCGTCCTTCAGATCGCCGCAACCTTTATCGGTCCGCTCGCCCCCTTCTATGGCGAAAAGATGTTCTTTTTGGGGCTCGGGCTTCTCCTCGCGGGCGGAGCCGGGCTGGTCGGAAAAGAGGCGTATTGCTTCAGGTTCTTCGAGGGATGGCTGCTCATGGTGTTGTATCCCCTGGTTGTGATGCCGAAGATACTCGGTTTTTCCGCGCAGACCTGGACGCTGGTGCTTTCCTGGGCGATCGCCTTGCTTCACCTTTCCCTCCTGAGGAGAAAGCTCTCCCAGCCGCTCTTGAAACATTGCGAAAACAACATATGCGGACTGCCGGAGAAACGTAAGTGACGGGTATGAGAATCTCTGGGGGGAGCGCGAAAGGCCGGAGAGTCGGGTCGAAGAAGGCGTTCTCGCAGTCTGGGGAAGGAGATGAGCTGAGGCCGACCTCGGCAAAGGTGCGCGAAGCCCTTTTCGACATACTCAGGAACAAACTCCCCGGGTCGCAGTTCCTCGACCTGTATGCGGGAACGGGCGGTGTGGGCATAGAGGCGCTCAGCAGGGGTGCGTCAAGGGCGGTGCTGGTCGAGACGAACAGGCTGCGCACGGACCTGATACGCCGTCTGCTTTCGGAATTTCGTTTCGAGGACAGGGCGAGGACGGCGCATACGAATGCCTGCGATTTTGTAAAGAAGGAAACGGAAAAGGGACGCTGCTATGACATCGTCTTCCTCGACCCGCCCTATCGTTCTGAAGAATTGGCGAAGGTGCTTCCCCTTGTCGGCGAAGGAAGGCTCGTGGGCGAGGGCGGAATCGTCATAGCAGAGCATTTTTATAAAACCAAACTGCCTGAGGTTGTCGGAAGGCTCCGGCGTGTGAGGGTCTACAAATACGGCGACACCGTGTTGACTCTGTACAGGGCGGAGGACCGGTAAGGGGGAAGGTGCATGAAAACCGCAATCTATCCGGGGACGTTCGACCCCATCACCTACGGACATCTCGATTTGGTTCACCGGGGGTTGAGGATCTTTGAAGAAATCATCATTGCCGTCGCTGCGAGTCCGAAAAAGCAGCCGCTTTTCAGCCTCAAAGAACGGCTGGAATTGATCAGGGAGTCTGTCCGGGATGATAGGAATGTAAGAGTGGAGGCCTTCAACGGACTCCTTGTGGATTACGCCAAATCGCGGGGCGGCGTTGCGATCATACGAGGGTTGAGGGCGGTGTCCGATTTCGAGTACGAACTCCAGATGGCGCTTATGAACAGGCGTCTCGATATGACCGTCGAGACGGTTTTCATGATGCCTTCCGAAGAGTATTCGTTTCTCACGTCGACAATCGTAAAGGAGGCGGCATCGTTCGGCGGTTCGGTGAAAGGTCTCGTTCCCGAGGGCGTCGAAGAGGCGCTGAGGGAAAAGTTCCGGATGGTGAAGAACCTTGCCGAATAAGGGGCCGCATAACGGGCTTCCGCTTCCCGCACACTTCGACCCCGGAAAAACCGGCGAGGTAGGGAGGGTTCCCTATCTGGAGCGGGCCGGCGAAGCGGCGCGGTGGGCGAAGACGCATTCCCTGCGACCGGCCGCCGACGACCGGAGAAGGCTCTGTCTTGTGGCGGTCGACGTGCAGAATACCTTCTGCATACCCGGATTTGAATTGTACGTCGCGGGGCGGTCGGGCACGGGCGCGGTCGACGACAACCGGAGACTTTGCGAGTTCATCTATCGGAATCTTGCGGTGATCACCGAGATTTGTCCGACCATGGACACGCACCGGGTGATGCAGATTTTCCATCCCCTCTGGCTCGTCAACGACAAGGGAGAGCACCCGGCCCCCTTCACGCTGGTATCCGAGGAAGACATCCTGAAGGGGCTCTGGAAGTTCAACCCCACCCTCTGTTCCAGCCTCGGAATAACCGAAGAGTACGGCCGGCGGCACATCCTTTACTATACGAGGAAACTGAAGGAGGGCGGCAAGTATGACCTGACGATATGGCCGTATCACGCCATGTTGGGAGGGATCGGCCACGCGCTCGTTGCATCAGTCGAAGAGGCGATCTTTTTCCATAGTGTGGCCCGTTCCAGTCAGCCTGATTTTCATGTGAAGGGAGACAGGCCTCTGACCGAACATTATTCCGTGCTCGGTCCGGAGGTGCTGCAGGGGCAGCGGGACGAGCCGATCGGGCAGAAGAGCGACAAGTTTTACAAGAAACTGCTCGAATTCGATGCTGTTGTGATCGCGGGTCAGGCGAAGAGCCACTGCGTGGCCTGGACGATCGATGACCTGCTGAAGGACATCCTGGCCGGAGACAGGAGTCTCGTCGAGAAGGTATATCTGCTCGATGACTGCACGTCGTCTGTGGTAGTCCCGGGAGTGATGGATTACACAGAGCAGGCGGAAGCGGCGTTCGAAAGATTCGCCGATGCCGGAATGCACGTGGTCCATTCGACCGACCCCGTCGAATCCTGGCCGGGGATAAGGCTTTAAGTAGGAGTCCTCTCCCTTCCCTTCACAGGCGCGACAACCGACAAGTCCCCGAACCGGCGACGGGCCGGCGTCATGAACACCGGCAAGGCCTGCTTTTTCTCGGGAAACACCACTCGTCATACACGATCTGCGATGGTGTGAAATACTCCTGTAAATCCGCACCGGCAAAGCATACAAGGTCAGCCTGCTTACGGGCGCGATGTTTGTTCAGAATACAAAAATATTATAATTGTGAAAACGGTTCGACTGTGATACCTTATTATTGATAGAGAGGACAAATATGGATGATTTGTCTATGATTATGGCCGTTTCGTCAATAATCGGTATGATTGTCGTAGGTGTTGTGACCTACCGTAGAGGCAAACTAACCGGTCGCAGAGAGCAAGAGCAAACCGACAACAAGAAGCAGCGAGAAGCTTTTCAAAAAGACATATTTTCCAGGGACGAACAGATTCAGAATCTTCGAGAAGAAATACATAATATCTATTACCTCAACCGCCGCTATCTGACCTTCATGATGAATGTATCGGCCATTATCCATCGGTTGAACACGGCTAAGTCTGACGAGGTTATCTCGACTACTCTTAATCTCGTGCGTGATCTTATCTTAGCGGACATGGTTGAGCTCTATAGACTTGACGTAGTGGACAACCGGCTAAAAAAACTGGGTGCTCCCGGTCAGAATGAAAATGATGAGAAGCGAGTCTCTTATTCGTTGGGAGAAGGAATAGTAGGGATGGCAGCCCGAGACGGCATGGTTAAAATCAGAGGGCGTGACGATAAGGGAAATGTCAGCCAGAAAGACACTGACTCACAACTCTGGATGGCAGCTCCGATTAATATAGGTGGTCATCTTTTTGGTGTTATTGCCATCGGACAGGTCAAAAACCCCACCGGGAATGAAAACAACTTGATGAAGATTATTGCAGATATAGGTGGCATGGTGCTTGTTAATCGTTCAATCATTGGAGAGGCAGAGCGCGAGGCGAATACTGACCCATTAACCGGTCTGAGCAACCGCCGGCATTTCTTCCAGATGACCCAGATCTCTGTGGATAAATCTATTATGGAAGGCAACACACCAATCTCGATCTTTCTTTTTGACATTGACGACTTCAAGAACTACAACGATAAGAACGGCCACGAAGCAGGGGACGAACTTTTGAGGGAACTGGGCAGCTTGGTGCTCAACGTTACGCGGAAGGGATCGGTTGCAGCTCGATACGGAGGTGAGGAGTTCATTGTTATGCTCCCCGGGATTACGAAGGTAGATGCCACGATCTATGCCGAACGTTTGAGGGAAAATATCGCAGTTCATCCTTTTCCTCACAGGGAAAAGCAACCTCGTGGTTGTGTATCCATAAGCGGTGGTATAGCATGCTTTCCATTTGATGCACGTTCTATAAAGGATGCAATAAAACTCGCTGATGAGTCCCTGTATCGAGCGAAGTCGGAGGGAAAAAACTGCGTTATCGCGCATGAATCGTTTCTGTTTTCTGACCCCGACGTCGAGAAAGAAACAGACAGCTCTTTCTGATTAGAGTTCTATCGTTAATTCTATTGAAATACCCCATCGTCTCTGCCACGGGAACATTGCAGCGTCTGAGCGCAAGGCATCGCACATTAATCTGACTCCAAATTCTCACGCTCTTCAACCTGTCCGGAACGGATTTGTGGATTACCTCCGGCCAAGTGCCCTAAATTATCTCGGTTGATGCCATTCGCACATGTTCGGCCGAAACGACTCGGCGCTGTTCCTTTGCCTCTGCCGTTAGTGCCCCTTTTGCAGGGCTAAAGCTCAGTCTCTCAAACTGGTTGTCACGCTGTAGCAAGCCTTGACGTGACGATGCTGAGGAGTGTGGTCGACGTACACAGATCAGTGCCCAAATGGTGCACATCGGCAGCAGTTTGAGGAAAAATGACCCATTGAAACATATAGGGAAGAAAACTGGCGGGGTGGACGGGGCTCGAACCCCAGCAATAACCTTGTAACTAATTGTTTCCATGAGCTTTTGTAATTGGTGAAGGTTCCCTGTTCAGGGTTTAGGTTTAGGGAAATATTCCGAATCGCGGCTTGCAGCGTATTATTATCCACGTGCGCATAACGCCCGGACATCTTTTCGGTGCTATGGCCTAACAGTTTGGCGATTATTGCTAGCGGAACATTCGAGTTTACAAGCTGCGAAGCGAAGCTGTGGCGAGATGCGTCATACAGTTCAACCCCTTATTGTTCAACCCCGCCTTGTCCAATGCCCTGTGCCATATCTTGCGCAAAGTTTCTCCGTTGTATGGTTTTCCGGTCCACTTATTGACGAACACGAATGCTTCCGGCAACGCCGACTTCATTATGCTTTCTATGGAGGGCACAAACTGAGGATGAAGCGGGATGATATTTTGTCTTCTCTGCTTCGTCGTCTCTCTCACCTCGTTCAGCGAAAACGTCCGCCTTATCCTGATTGTCTTCCCCTTAAGGTCGAAATCTTTGACCTTGAGCGCCCTGCCTTCGCCCGGCCGGCAGCCATGAAGAAAGAGAAAGAGGAAGATAGGTCGATCAGGTTCAGGTACTACGTGAAGAATCTATCTGCGTCTCAGCATCGATCCATTTCCAGCCTGAATACTCCGGGACATCGATAGACGGAAACGATGGAACTTTCTCGATCAACTCATGTCTATAGGCAGTCATGAAGAGATTCTTCAACGCTATAAGAACATTCTTGATTGTCTTCGGCGAGATGTGAGAGGGCAGGGAATTCTTGAACTCCTCCATGTCGTAACGGCGCAAGTCCCTGATGTCTCTGTTCCCAAAGAAACAGAAATACTTTTTGTTGTAGTAGAGAAGTTCTTTAACGTAGCTTTGAGCCCTCAATCCCTGCTTAACGTCCTGTTCCTTGCCCCGCAGCCATGCCTCTGCGAAACGCGCAAAGTAGAACCTCTCCTGCTCGGATTTGACATACCTTGAGGGGTCGAAGACATGGTTATCTATCTCAACTTCAATGTGAGTCTGTAATTTGCGCCCTCTCATAAGTGTCCAAAGCCTGCCCGGTCTTGTCGCTGCATATGCAGTAATTCTTCCCCTTATACCAAAGATCGATATAGAACCTTTTCGGCCTCGGGACGCCTTGGTCGCCGAAGTTGGGAAAACAATTTACACACAGATAACCTACAGGTTCAGCAAAAGCAAACTCTTCCCCGCATACCGGACAATACCTGTGCCTCGAAGTCGGCCTTATTTTACCCTTCACGCTTTCCCCCTTTTCGTAATGGGTTGTTTCTTCCTGACAAGAGGGATCAGCGTCCTCTTGCCGCCTATGATATATCTTTCTCCTGTGTTTTTTTCAATGAGATACTTCTTATTCGGGGAAAGGATATAGAGCCCGCTCTTCATGTATGGAATAAACTCCGCGGGTATCCTGCTCTGTTTGGCTTCATATTCGTCCTGCCAGTCCTGGAGCATGAACTCCAATTTATCGGGCAACTCCTCAGGCCAATCCCTGTAAACTCCCAGGATGTCTTCGCTCTCAACCAAAGACTTAATTATGAAAGACATCGGGACTGTGTATTCCTTCGATGCTTTTCGCTCTTTCTCTATCTTCTCAAGAAGGTCCGCCAGTGCCTCGATGCAGTTATTCACGAACATAGAAAGACTCACTTCAGCACCAGCCCTCTTGAAGGCCGATACAACCGACTTGTAAGCAGCTGCATCACCTGCTATGAAACTACTGCAGGTAGACTACACAATCTAAGAGACAGTTTGTTCCTGGGATGGGCTCTCCATACCCCAGTTCTTTGAACTCATCATTGTAACCTGATTTCACCCAATAGAATTCCACAAAGCCCCCTCCGTAGAGACGTTCAGAATTGAGGAGCCATGGCCGGTAGTGACGCGGAATCGATGCCTTCGCACAATGCGTTGTGCACTGTCACGTTACCCGAGGCGTCAAGCGCCACGGTCCAGATGGTGTCGTAGTCGGTCTGCGCCCAGGAGAGCGGTGGAACCGGGACGGTGCCGCCATAACTCTGAAGGAGCTTCGTTATGAGTGGTGGAAAGTGTTCGTGCTCCCATGCCAGCAGCACGGTCTGGTTGGAAAGGTTGACTCCGGCACTATTATTGTGCGTAAAGAAAAAGGCTAAGGTGTTTTCGGCCGCCGCATCGTCGTTCGGATTCTTGTTTATAGAAAAGCTCGCGGCCAGATTATAGGGCAAGTTATTGCCGATTGCATAAGGAAGCACAGTCAATGAAGGCCTGACATACGACAGACCGACGATATTATCAAAGAAATTGAACGACTGCGCAGGATCGATGGAGTAGACCAGGGTAGGACTACTTTGGCCGCGCAAAGCGCTGGGCAAAAAGTTTGGAAGGGCCAGCGCGCGCCATTGCCCTGCGCCTATATAGTTGCCATCGTCCCAACCGCGCACAGGATGCGCCTCCGCGTGCCGGATCATGTAGACCGTTTCGTTTGTATTGATGTTCGCTGGAATTACGGCGCCATTAATCCCCCCGGTCCGTGAGAGGGTGAAATAGTTCTGCTGGGTGCATGATGCGCTTGCCACCGGCGAGGGCAGCACAGGGTAGGTGGCAGGCGGATTCAGATTGCTGTTGTAAGAGACCAAACCGGCGTCTCCCGAAGGCGTGATCGAGATCGCATAGACATAATTTGAACCCATATAGGTTGTGGGAAGATTCAGATCATACCCCTTGGTCCTTTTGATATTTGCGAGCAGGGCGCTGGTAGTCTCCCAGGGCGCCGAGAAGACATAAAAGCCCGGAACCTTCGCGTTGATGATGTCTGTCACTAGGGCGATATTATCGCCGCTTGCGTCATCGAAGGCCAACCCCCGGCAATTAGCAGGATATGTTTTTGGATCAAACACTCCGGCGGGCACTGACCCCGGGCCATATGATGTGTGGATCGGGTAACTGTTGGCGGTCGTACCTATCAAGGTGTATTGGTTGAGAAGGGCGAACTGCTGAATGAACCCGATTGCTGCCATGTCAGGGTAATTGTTTACAGTTTGCAGGTGGGTCATCGGTTCGAGCACCGAAATGCGGGTTACATTCCTTGTTCCCAATACCTGCTCTTTCAGGTATGTGCCCATGAGGAGCGAGCGCTGTAACCCCTTATTGCTGAGGTTTGCAGTGACTGGATTGATGTCACCGAGGGGGTCGTTAGCCAAATCCGGGGTTACCACGAAGATCAGATTGATATTGTCGGCGCTGAGCGGTGCAGGAATTGGGGAAGAGCCTCCACCACATCCTGATAAGGAGAAGATCAGCAGGCCCGATAGAAAGACTAACCAGAAGTTTTCCGATGCAGAATATGGTTTCATAAAAGCCTCCTCTATCCTTGATTGAGTATCCAACGACATCAACCGGCACCCTTGGGGAACATCGTCTGAAGGGCGCTGATCATCTCGGGACAAAGCACTCTCCTCACATGACTCGTGCTTATCAATAAGAGTTGACGCAATCGATTAAACCCTGTTTGTCCATATGATCTATTCCACACCAGTAAACCGGCCAGGTCTTATCGGTAATAGGAGAGAACTCGTTGCCAACGGGAATGATGTAATTATGTCCCGAAAAATAGTTTCCTCTGTAAAGCTGCTGCTTTACGGTTTCCGCGGCAAGCTCAGGATAGAGTTGCAAAAGGGAATCGTTCAGATAGCCCTCCATGAGATAGGCCATCGAAAAGGTGTAATAGCGGTTGAATTGTTCAGGCGTTGTAGCGAGGTCATAGTTCAGGGAGGTGTAGTCGGTCGCCTTCGAGGTGGCGAGGGAAAACGTAAAGACCTTGAATGCAGGGTTATTGCCGAAATACGGAGCAATGCTGGGGGTTGTCATAGCCACATTGCCGGGCGACATGATGCGATATTCGTCCATATGGGTATGGGCGGTAAGCGTATGGGTTATGAGACCCGGATACTTTGAAAGTATTTGCAGAAGACTTGTTTGATAGTCCTGATTCCACATCATTGTGGCAGTTGCAATGTGACCGTTGGAATCGACAGATTGGGCGGTCGAATATTTGTCTGCGCCGGGAGGGACATGCATCAAAAGCCACACCTTTTTGCCCTTGGCCCGGGCCGAATTAAGAGTGATGTCAAGCCAGTTTAGTTGGGCACTCACTGCATCCGCATATTTGTCGTTGAATAACGGCGAGAACTCATAGGTATTGAGTCCGATTACCATTACGTTTATTCCGGCCGGCTCCGCTGCATAATATCCTCCGTTTGTGAAGTTGGTGATAAATGCCTGATGGTCTGCTGCGCCGCTCACAAACTCTGTGTAATACAGTTCGGCCGTATCTGAAAAAAAACTGCTGTCCGGAGGTTCGATGACAGAGTACGAATCGGAATTTCCGAGAACGAACATGACGGGAATGTTACCGACAGATGCCCTTACCTGCTGCATGACAAAGGCAGCTGTCTTTCTGAGAAATGCCTTCATGGCGGCAACGTCTGCAGGGTTCAGGGGACTTCCCCCGGTCATCTCGTAAAACTGTATCGGAAGTCCATGCCCCAGAATATCGCCGGTAAAGATAATGAGAGGACTGGCTCCCAGGTTCTGCTTGATGCTTGAGAGAGCAAGCGTAAGCAGGGGGTAGTTAGTGTCGCTGCCCCATGGCGAAGGCCCTGTTAGGCTCGATGTCCGGAAGATACTCTCCCACTGACCGACGTCCGCTGCGTTAAGTGCTTCAAAAAGAGATGGATCATAAAAAGGGTTGAAATGGATATCCGAGAAGACGACTACAGGGAAGTTCTTATTGGCGGAGCTGGTTCCACCGCCGCACCCGCAGATCAGGAAGATATTTACCAACACGAGAATAAATGTACAACGGCAAATTCTTAACATGACACCTTCCCCTTCTTCTTTTGTTGACAGTAGAAATAATTTTTAAAGCTTCTCCTATTTGCCCAAGAACTTGTTAACTCTGTTTTCGGCGTTTGCGCGAAGATTGTAGTAGTAAAAAGGAATATCAAAGGTATGATAAACGCCTTTAGGGAACGCTCCCGGATTTTGAGGCGAAGGTCCCGGAGATAGCGCGTTTACATCAGCAGTACTGCAAATCAGCACACCTTTTGTTTTGTTAATTTGAGCATCACAAGGCGGCGACATAAGCTTAAATGCCCCATTTGCATCTTTTGCCACGGATCCATCCGGATTTAATTTTATTGATCCTAAGTTGTTAACGTTACTTGCCGGTGTTTCGTCCGTCGTCCATGTAGGGGGGTTTATGACACGCCCCACCAAACCATATAAGACGGGATTGGTCCCATCAACCACGGGAGTGCAGTATTGTACGAAATTATTCCCCCTGTATCATCAGGACCTGCCGCAAAATGTAAGTGAGGATTCGCAGTAAGGTACGCATCAGTAACCGGATGGCCGATAACGTATGCAGCAACCATCTTGCTTAATACGTCCGGATGGTCTTTCATGTATCCGGACAATAGGTTGCTCAGTACAGTAGCTCCTTGCGAATGTCCGACCAGAATAAATGGTCTGCCCTTATTGAAGTGCTTGATATAGTAGTCAAAGGCCGCGACTGCGTCCAATGTCGGTATGCCTGCTATAACGTTTAATCTGTCGACCGGCGAATTGTTATCTTGTCTGTAAGATGGCGCGAAAACATTACCTGCGGTTTCAAACGCTGTAGCTTGCCGTTCAAATGCCAGGGTCGCCAATATCAACATGGAAGGTTCGTCGATAGCAGAAATCTGCGGATTAGGATCACTATTCTCCCAGGCAGTCGGATAAAGGTAAAAGACATCTACCGGTTCGGTCACAGCAGGTAAAGACAACCAATGCGCAGCTTGTGAGTAATCAGTAGCTTGTGGCGCAGAATTATCATTTCCGCATGCTGCAAGAGTAAAACTTACCAAAAGCGCACAATTAATAACAGACTGTTTCTTGCGGTCATTTCTCCTTATCCTCTTCAATTCGTTCTTGCACGTTGATAAGATACTATCCAGGAAATACGCTGATGGGGTTTGACCGGTGAGGGCTATTTTGTTGCCTTTCGAGTCGGCGGCCGATGAAACGCGCGTATCCATGCGCGCCACGATGTCTTTCATACTCTAAGTTTAGCCCGAACTATCCAGGAGCGCAATAAGGAATTTCCTGAGTTTAGTCTTCGAACTTCCTTAGGGGATACTGATGCAGTTTTATGACCCTTCTTCATTTTTCGATAGAGATCAGGCCTTCACGGACGGCATACTTTGGGGAGAAAATGAGAGAAGAAAGGGCAATCCGGTTTTATCAACTTGGAGGGGAAGTTCGCACGCGGTAGCAGTTGGCAGATTGTTTCTTTCCGGTAGTAACCTTGCTATGTATCAAAAACGCCTCAGTTTCGATTTCAGGAAGAATCGTCAATTGCCATTGGTATGATAGCGTGATAGCTACCGGATTGCTCTTCCAATTCGCTCCCACCGGACTCTCTTATTAACAGCGTCCCACGACCAATAAATCTTAAGTGTTTTCCCTTCGACATTTTCCTTCGGAACATAGCCCCAGTATCTACTATCATAACTTCGATCTCGATTGTCTCCCAATACAAAATATTTGTTCGGGGGAACGGTGTAAGGGCCAAAGCTATCTCTGGGGTCTGAGCCGAGAGGTCTGATCTGTGCATCGGTATGCTGTGTGAATGATTCGTTGAGCTTACTTCCGTTTATATAAATAACCTTATTCTTTTGCTCAATGGTATCCCGCCCACGGCTACCACTCTCTTAATAAAATCTTTACTAGGATCCTCTGGATATTTGAAGACAACGATGTCCCCGTGTCTAAGCGTTGCTCTTGCGCCGCCGGACTTATCAATCAAAATGTGATCACCTATTGCCAATGTGGGCAACATCGAACCACTAGGAGTTTTAAAAGCTTGAATAATATTCGCCTCGATGAAATCTGCAACGGGTATCGAGTCGATCACTATCATCACAATAATAAATGTCCTTATCATGCTACCCCGCGCGACTAGAAATCTTTCAGCGGCACCGTTCTTCTTTGTCGCTGATTCGAAGGCGTCCTTTGAGGCATAAAAGTAGAGAGGGATTTCTAATAACGATAAAAGATAGTGAATGTGATTCGACAGGAGAATGATGACTCCTGCTATGAAGATGAACAGGACCCCCCTTTACAATCTGTCGATTATAAAATTGTCCAATGCCCGGAAAAATCTTGGAGAGGAAAACCGCCAACCATGGCTTTTTAACTTCCGTCATTACTCGTACATTGAGTGATATATTATGACGCTTTGCTGCCCTGTAAGAATCAAAACAAGAATATATGGAGAGCAGGAATAGCAGGATACCCGAAGCTATGGCGAGCGCGAGAAATTGACGTGACGTTTCGCTGTTGTCAGAGATAAGAAATACCCAAAAGCCAGCAATCACAGTCGAGAACATGCAAAGGCACAGTAAGACTACCATTATACCCTGCTTTCGTTTGCCAGCATAAAGCTGACCAATCCCTGGTAGCAACAGTGATAGGAATGCAGCAAGCCATGGCTGTCTTATCATTCTCCCCCCCCTTACGCCGAAGTGTCTCCGATTCGCAAAACTATTACGGGTGGAATTCTGCACAATTATATCACATGAAAAAATTGAGAGATACAGGAAGGAAGGCTGCCTCTCCTGTTCGCCGAGAGTCGCTAGTTATCACTGTCTCACTATGCGGGGCGGCCTCCCAAGTAAAGGATCCGCGGGAGACTGCCAGAAACGCCGGCGACAGACACGACAGCGAGCGCGATTAGAATAGCTCCCGTTCCACCAGCGACAGTTGTCCAATTATCAATCCCTTTCGATGCCAGATGTAGAAGATACCACGCTATAAAGCCAGAGAGCGAACACACGCAATAGAAGAGACTGTGATGAAAACCATACGCAGTCAAGCGGCCATGCTCAGTATTGAAATTTGTGTGTGTCGAGTCATAGATCCAGAGTCCATACTGAAAGCCCGCGTATGCCTGAAACGCGCTCCAAACGATTGCGAGTATACCAAACCAAAATGGAGAAGATCCGGGAAAGTGTACGATCTGCAATGGCAAAGATTCGATAAAGTCTATGATCTGCATAGTGCCTCCTGTTAGTCAAATGATGTTACGGGAAGCAGAGACGCGAAACACGACCAAGCGATGCCAGCTAAGAGAAAGCGACATTGAGAATGTCCTCCGGGCGGTTTACATCCCATTTATCAGTGATACGTCAGCTGTTATCCCTCCGTCGTGTATGTGCGTCCAAATTAGCACCATTATATCAGGTTTGAAAGGCGTTTGGTTCAGGAAGGACCTGTTAAAACGGCAAAGGCCCATCGAACTCTCCAACTCTGGACCAACCAGACGACGGCCACTCAAATAATCGTAGTTTCTGTCTTCCTGGATTTTCTTCCACATACACATACGGCCCCTTGCGATCCCACAAGAAATCGAAGAGCGTATCAAACGCAACGCCCCACTCCTGAAATTTCGATATCGCTATACAGACCTTTTTCCACGACTGGCGCAGCCACCCGGCGATTCGACTCGATCCCATACGACGAACCCGGCCCTCAACCTCAAGGCCCACATCCAAAGATTTCGTAATATACTTCATCAGATAAGCCACTGAAGGCTTATGAACCGGAGTAATCTCAACCGAGTTTTTCTCGTTCCCATACTTCCAATATTTCTGTATCCTCAACACATCCTCTTTGCCGAACTCAATATCCCGATCAAAGCCGACCATGATATGCCAGTGGATGACCCTTTGCCCCGTCCTTTCAAGTCGCTCTTCCTGGATTTCTGTAGTCCACAGATACAGCAAGTCCCCATAGAAGCGCCTCATCTTTCCCATGAACCCGTCAAGAATACGCGGGTGATAGCTTTTGACCGACTGGGTAAGGGTAATATGCTTCACAAAATGAGGATACAGCCGCAGGCTATTCATAAAGCCCATTGCCAACCGACGGTAACGGCTGAGATAAGTGTCAATCACCACTTCTTCGCCAGTCTCCAAGTGCTTAATCTTAATGTACCTGGATGCCATAAAAGCCTCCTTTGCATAGCAAGGTGTACGACTTATTCCCTATAAATACCAAGCCCCCAGGGACGGGCCGGTTGCCGGGACGCCGCTCCCCGCTGGCAAACCCGGCAACCCGGGCCCGGGTCCCTTTCCCTTTCTTGAATACTTCGACTTCGAACAAGGAACATTCAAAGCGGCCTTGTAGAATCGATGCAGTTAAGTTGAAGGCTGGAAAACAATCCTGTGCCTTCACTAATAGGAGAGGCGGCGAGAATGCCCGTCTAGGCGCACGTGGTGGGTGGCGCAAGGCCACTGGCGAGAATAACCCACCACGAAAACAATGAGGATGCTTCCGGATGAAAGACTTCGATCATAAGACAGGGCAGGCGAGGGCCAATCGACTCGGAATACACAGCGGGACAAAACAGGTCCGTTCAGGGTTTGTTCAGGGTCATTTTGGATGGTCAGCCAGGCTAACCTATTGATATAAAAGCAAAAAACGGGCGGGGTGGACGGGGCTCGAACTTTCAACCTCTGCACCTAAGACGCTGATTCTATAAGCCTTATTTTTCATCCGTCTTCCTGATTTGCTGTACTTGTGCTGTAGTGTCAGTTATCCCGCGCAGTATTTCAACGTCATGCCGTGCGTATTTTTCCGTCATCTTCATGGAACTATGCCCCAGGAGTTTTGAGACCTTGTAGAGCGATCCTGTCTTCCTCAGCGAGTCCGTTGCAGTGCTATGCCTCGTTCCGTTGTAAAGCTTGATATGCGGCACTTCCGCCTTCTCACAGGCCCTGTGCCATATTCTGCGGAGGTTCTCCGCCTTATACGGCCTCCCGGCCTGATTTGTGAATACGAAGGCTTCTGGAAGCTTATCCTTGAGGGCTGAGATGTCGAAGGCGCTCGCTATGGGAGATAATAGTCCTTCTTGTTCTTACGGGGTCTGAGTTCTTTCAGGCTGAAGGCCCTTTCAATATGGACCGTCATGTCTTCAAGGTTGAAGTCTCTTACCTTCAGCGCCCTTGCTTCCCCCGGCCGGATAGGGTGATAGACCATGAAGCTGAATATCGGATGTTGCCTGAGCTGCCGTAATACCTTCTCCTGGTCTGCCCGGCTTATGCACTCAATAGGGGCCTCAGGAGGCGTTATCTGAGGGAATACGGGGATTCTGTTTATTGTCTCTCTCCGATAGAGATAAGAGAAGAAGTTGTGCAGGGCAATCGAGACATTCTTCTTGGTCTTCAAGGAAAGGTGAGAGGGTAGGGCGCTGAGGAAGTCTTCAACGGTTCCCGCGGTCACCTTTCGCAAATCGAGAATCCCGAAGTAGGGCGTGAAGTATTTTTCAGTATATCTCGCGTACTCCCGGTACGTTGTGGGCGCTACATCGCTTTTGCTCTGCAGCCATTTAGGGAGCAAGGTCCTCCCCCTGAATTGTTCAATCTCTCTCGGGAGGTAATTGGCGAGGTTGAATGTCCCTGAGTCGATCTCCCGGCGTATGCTCTCAAGAAGCCTGTGTGCGCGTCTGTAGCTGTCCAGAATCTGCTTGTCGGGATCTCTGCTTATCTTCTGTTGGCCTTGCCAGTAAAGGTCAATGTAATAGGTCTTGGGACGATACTGGCATATCTCACACTTTATATCGGTTTCCTCAATGACCGTGAGCTTCCCATGTCTATTTGGACAATGCTTTTCCCTTGATCGTATCTTCCCGGCCATCGACAGTCCCCCAAAACTATGAGATGCAGCATTATAAGATTCAACCGGGGGATTTTGCAAGGCAATGTTCACTATGATCCCTGCTAACTTGTTGTCTTGTTTTCCGTGGCTGTCGTCACGCCCGAGGCCGCCAGCTGGACAACCGTCGAGAAGCTATTCATTAAGGCTGCCAGCTTTGTTACAGCCACCTTTGCGCCGCCCTCTGCCGCCTCCTTCTTGAGTCCCACCACTTGCACAAAAGCGGTCAGATTAGTCCTCAATGCCTCTAGGGCAAGCTGTGCCTGTGCATCGATGTTTCTAGATATGATGGCCTCCTGCTCGACGTGCAACCGGCCCTCTGCCTCGGCCTTTCCGATATTGGCCCTGTAGATGTCGGCATCGGAGCCGTAGAGTTGTGCAACCGCTCGGACCCTTTCCATGGCACTTGCGTAAGCTGCCCGCCAGAGGTTAATGTCAGCCTCATATTTGCGGATTGCCCCGTCGTTCGTGGCGATCTGTGCCTTCACCGTCTCTATCTGCACGTCGGAAGCTATCTTTTTGCCCTCTTGTTGTTTTTCGGAATAACCTAACGCTGTTGGCCCTGAATTAATCGTAATCGACTGACCCTATCGAAGCCCTTCCCGGATTAAAATACCCTAAAAAAGAAAGGACCGGGAGCGGGAAGGCCCGACGT
>JAMCWJ010000105.1 GCA_023475105.1 Nitrospirota bacterium | reverse complement strand
CCACTATTCTGAAATAACGGAGGAAAGTCTTTCCGGAAGCGCCGCTCCCTCTGCGATATATTCGGTGAGGGACAGCGAGGGAAGGGACAAGGGCGGCGAGGGATACCGGTTCGGGAACACCCTTGCAAGCTATATCCATATCCACTTCGGCAGCAATCCTGCCGCAGCGTGCGAGTTCGTAGATTTTGCCGAAAGAAAGGGATGAAACAGGGATGGAAAACATAGTTCTGATAGGACACGGCAGTCCGAAAAAGGAGGCGAACACGATCGGGCTGATAGGAGATCTTCTGCACAGCGCGATACATCCGGGGTGCGGCGAACAGTGCGTAAAGGTCGCATACCTGCAGTTCGCGGAGCCCGGGATCAGGGAAACGATTAAGGAATGTGTGCGGGGCGGGGCACGCAGGATCATCGTCCATCCCTTTTTCCTCAACGCAGGGATGCACGTGACCAAGGATATCCCGGAAGTGATCGCGGAGGCAAGGGACATGTACCGCGATGTCGAATTCATTTACACGGAACCTCTCGGCATCCATGAGAAGCTGATCCAGGTGATCATGGAGAGGATACGTTCCGCCACGTTCGAGTCCCCCGCGGACATAGAGACACGGAGTTTCGAGATAATCTCGGAGGAGATAGACCTCGGAGATGTTCCGGAGGAGCAGCTGCCGATCGTGAAGCGGGTGATCCATGCCACCGCAGACTTCGAGTTCAGGAGGAGCCTCGTGTTCCACCCCGACGCCGTCCGCACGGGGATCGGGACGATCAGGGCCGGCAAGAGCATTCTTACGGACATAGAGATGGTGAGGGCGGGTATCAACAAGAAACTCCTTGCCCGATGGGGAGGAGAGGCGGTCTGTATGATTACCGACGAAGAGGTCGTGAGGACCTCTGAAGAAACCGGAATGACACGCTCCGAGATATCGATCGAAAAGGGACTTTCCGGAAACGTCGGAATAATCGCGATCGGCAATGCGCCGACCGCTCTTCTCAAGGCGGTCGAACTTCTCGCAAAGGCGCCTGCCGATCGCCCGCTTCCTCTCATCGTAGGTGTCCCGGTGGGGTTCGTGAAAGCGCTCGAATCGAAGGCCCTTCTGGCGGCGCAGAGGTTCCCCTTTATTACGAACCTCAGCAGGAAAGGCGGCACGCCCGTGGCGGTCGCGATCGTCAACGCCCTGCTGAAGATGGCGGAAGGGAGCGGAGAGTGAAAACGGCTTTAAGCGTCGGAGCAGCGCTCCTGTCCCCGATGCTCCTCGTATCGAATGCGTATGCTATGCACATTTCAGAGGGGATTTTGCCGTGGAATTGGGCCGCGGTGTGGTTTGGCGTTGCAGCGCCGTTCGTCGCCTTCGGGCTTTACAGGCTCAGGAAGCTCTCTTCGGTCGATCTGTCATTCAAGCCCCTTGTGGGGTTGCTTGCGGCCGTGGTTTTCATCATTTCCTGCATGCCCATACCCGTGCCGACCGCGGGCACATGCTCGCACCCGTGCGGCACGGGAATCTCGGGGATACTCGTCGGACCCGCAATAAGCGTACTGATTACCGCAGTGGCCCTGCTTATTCAGGCCCTTTTCCTCGCCCACGGCGGTCTGAGTACCTGGGGAGCGGACATAGTGTCGATGGGCGTTATGGGTTCTCTTGCGGGTTTTCTCACCTTCAGGGCGCTGCGCTCGATGAAGGTGAGTATGGGGGTTTCGGGGTTTATGGCGGGCCTGTTCGCAGATTGGGCGACCTACCTCGCGACGTCCGCGGAGCTCGCATCGGGGATAAGAGGAGATTCCCCGTTCCTGCCGCTCTTCGGGAAGATCCTCATCGCCTTTGTCCCGACACAGCTTCCGCTCGGGGTCCTCGAAGGCGCCATGACTGCAGGCATGGTCGTTCTGCTTTACAGGAAGAGGCCGGACCTCCTTGTGAAGATGCGGGTGTTGAAACCTGAGGAGGTGACACTATGAGAAGTCAAAAGTCAAGAGTCGGAAGTCAGAAGCGCAGAAGAATAATCTTTGCATTTTTTTTGCTATTTACTATTCACTGTTCACTATGCACTGCTGTTTTTGCCTCGGGGAAATGGCAGGGAGTCGACGAGTCCGTCGTCGAGAAGTATGCAAAAGAGCATGGAAGGGAAGCGGTTGCGCCCTTGATCAATACGGACCGGGGAGACCTTCTCCTCTTTGTCTTTCTTGCCGCCGGAGCGGCCGGCGGGTTTGTCTGCGGCTACTACTGGAGGATCCTCATGGTCGAAAAAGCACCGAAAACCAAAAAAGAAGATCGCGGGATTTCGGGATGACCTCGGCAGGGAGCGCAGGCTGTTTTCCGATGACCCGCAGGTCGCCTGTCCCGGACGGAGCGCTGAATGGAGCTTTTTTCGGAATATTTTAAGAAGGACCACATCCTTTCGAAAATCGACGCAAGGATTAAACTCCTTGCCGGCCTGACCATACTTGCGATGGTCCTGAGCTATAAGGGGTATGTCCTTCCGGGGTTGGTCACCCTGCTTTGTCTTTTGTTATGCCGTGCAATGAGAGTGCCGTTCAGGTCCTTCATGCTGAGGTTCTCGGAGCCCGTTTTCATCGCGTCCGTCATACTTCTCTTGAAGTTCTTTTTTTAGGGAAGTGATGCCCTGTTTTCCTTCACTGTCGCAGGCGTCCGGGTTTGCGGGTATAGAGACGGCCTTATCGAGGGCCTGATGATCGCGGCAAGGATCCTCGGCGCAGTGTCCGTCGTCGCCGTGATCGGGTTTTCGACCCCCTTCACGGAATTCATGGCGGGGCTTTCGTGGCTCAGGGTCCCCAGGAGTTTCATCGAGATATTGATGTTCGCGTACCGATATATTTTTGTGCTCCTCGAAGACGCGATGGTCATCTACAATGCGCAGAAGAACCGCCTCGGTTATTCGAGCCCCCGGCGGGGACTGAATTCCTTCGGAGTCCTCTCGGGCTCGCTTATTCTCAAGGCCTTCGAGCACAGCCAGAGCACCACGGTTGCGATGGTCCAGCGGGGATACGACGGAAATCTGCAGATGCTCAGACACAGGCCCTTCAGACTGTCAGAGGAGAAGGTCTCCCTTTTGTTTATAATAGCATTAGGGTTTGTATGGCGGATGTAGCGAGATTGTCGGTCAGCATCGACTCCTTCAGGTATCCTGACGGTACCGAAGCCCTCTCCGGCATCTCTCTCGCGATCGGCGAGGGGGGATTTGTAGGGATACTGGGTTCAAACGGATCGGGAAAAACGACGCTGCTCAAGGCTATGGACGGGCTGATCAGGGACTATAAGGGGAAGGTGGAGCTCGACGGGACCGAAATCAGGAAACTGGCCCCCAGGGAGATATACAGAAAAGTGGGACTCGTCTTTCAGAATCCGAACGACCAGCTCTTCGCTCCTACGGTATTTGAGGATGTGGCGTTCGGACCCCTGAATATGGGGATCGCCGAAGAGGAGATCATCGAGCGGGTGCAGACTGCCCTGTCGAGCGTCGAGATGGGGGACTCAGCGAAGAAAGCGATCCAGAACCTGAGTTACGGGCAGAAGAAGAGGGTCTGCATCGCCGGGCTCCTCGCCATGGGTCATGAGATACTGCTACTGGACGAACCGACGGCGGGGCTGGACCCTATGGGGGAGCACACGATGATGGACCTCCTGACAAAGCTGAATTCCGAAAAGAAAGTGACGATCGTCATGGCAACGCACAGCGTCGACCTCGTTCCTCTGTTCCTGCATGAACTCTACATCCTGAGCAGGGGGAAGATCGTGCGGGGCGGAGTTCCCGAGAAGGTATTCACCGCGCCTGAAGATATGTCGGTTGCCAGGCTCCGGCTTCCCCAGATCGCGGAACTGATTTACCGGAGCACCCTACTTCTCGATGCCAC